>NZ_AYWP01000031.1:0-57776 GCF_000502435.1 Mesorhizobium sp. LNHC232B00 | reverse complement strand
CTCCATTCGCTGGCGATAAAACCGGACAACTCGCGTGCTACCTAATCCGGACAACTCATGTGCTTACGACACGCCCACAGAACGCCCTTGCGTCATGAGGCGGCTATCGGTATAGAATTGACGTAAACGTAAAAGGCGCATTGAGTGTGCTGTTTTGCGATTTGTTTGTCGAAACCACGGCCGGAAGCACGCCCCCGCTTCCAGTCAGGCGACGCATGGTCAAGGACCGCGACGCCACCAGACGGGGAAAGCCAGTGACCATGAAGCTTATTTCGGCCGGCGAGACCGCGGCCAATACCAACAATATACCTGTCGAAGCCGGCGAGGATCTCGTCCGCATCGGCGAGATGGCCAAGAAGTACGGCGTGACGCTGCGCACGCTGCGTTTCTACGAAGACAAGGGCCTGCTCAATCCTCAGCGTGACGGCTCGACCCGCCTCTACACGCGCCGCGACAGGGCCCGGCTGAAGCTGATCCTGCTCGGCCGCAAGGTCGGCTTCTCGCTGCGCGACGTCAAGCAGATGATGGATCTCTACGATCCGACCGGGTCCAACACCAAGCAACTGCGGCTGGCGCTCGACAAGTCTGAAAAGCAGCTTGCCCGCCTGCAGAAGCAGCGGGCGCTGATCGACGACGCCATCAACGAGCTGGGCGGCTCGATGACGGCGGTGCGCCAGATGCTGGCCGAGCGCTCGACGCCGCAGGCGAGCGTCGCGGGCTAAGCCAGCCCCCATCTGCTTTCAACCGAAAAAGCCGCGTGGCCGTTGCCGCGCGGCTTTTTTAGGATGGGCGCAGCGGACCGCCGCGCTAGGATGATGCCTGCGCCTGTGAATGGGTGATCCGAAGGCCGGTCGCGCCTGCAGCTTCAAGAAGCGCAAGCAGGCTCCAGAATGCGTCCGGGGAAGCCGTTCCGAAGTCCACGTTCAGCACTTTGGGCCGAATGGAAGCCGAGTGGATGATATTTCCCAATTCGGCGCCCTCTTGGTGACGCTCGTCATCGGGATCGAACCAGTGCTGGAACCAGATGCCTATCTGGTCGAGCGGAGCAGCCGCGAGCGTGTGATGGATCACGACATCGTTCCATTGCAACTGCTCTATCAGGAATTCGGCGCGCTCAATCCGACCCGATATCGGCTCGAATGTGAGGAAATCCGGCTGAAGCTCGGTGGGATCGACTTTGCCGTCATTCTTGACAAAGTCGACGCAACAAAGCCCCCGAAATATCCCGCTATCCTCACCGATCTGGAACTTTACTTCGGGAGACCCCTGAACGCAGCTCTGCCGCTGCTTTGCTACGAACGCCCGAAACTGATCCAGGTAATGGCTCTGAACGCTGATTATGAATGCGGCGGGGTTCATGCGATGAAATTGCCCTGTCGCGAACAGCCGGGCAAGCGGCCGCTTGCGAAATTTCGGACAAAGCTTGGCAAAAATTTTTGCGGCGCAAACAATTGACGTTTACGCAAACGTCAATAATTGCTATTGCGACTTCGACATTGGCTCGCCTGCCGCGCACGGCTTGGTTTGGGACCAAATCCGCATGGTGGAGGAAAAGCATGCCGATCTACAGGGCTCCGGTCCAGGATACGCTGTTCGTGTTGAACGAGGTGCTGGGTTACCAGCGCTATTCGAACCTTCCCGGATTTGCGGACGCCACGCCCGACGTGCTGGAAGCGATCCTCGCGGAAGGCGCCAAGCTTGCCGAAAACGTCATGCACCCGCTCAACCGTGTCGGCGACATGGAAGGCTGCGTCCGTCACGACGATGGCTCGGTGACGACGCCCAAGGGCTTCAAGGAAGCTTTCGACCAGTACCGCGAAGGCGGCTGGATGGGGCTTGCCGCGCCGGTCGAGTTCGGCGGCCAGGGCCTGCCCTATGCCGTGCACACGGCGGTTGCCGAATACATGGTGTCGGCCAACATGTCGCTGATGATGTATCCGGGCCTGACGCAGGGCGCGATCGCGGCGATCATCACCCACGGCACCGACGAGCAGAAGGCCAAATGGCTGCCCAGGATGGTCGAGGGCGCCTGGACCGGCACCATGAACCTGACCGAGCCGCATTGCGGCACCGATCTCGGCCTGCTGCGCACCAAGGCGGTGCCGAACGGCGATGGCACCTACAAGATCTCGGGCCAGAAGATATTCATCTCGGCCGGCGAGCACGACATGTCGGACAACATCGTCCATCTGGTGCTGGCCCGCATCGAGGGCGCGCCGGAAGGCGTCAAGGGCATCTCGCTGTTCATCGTGCCGAAGCTCAAGCTCGATGCATCAGGCAATCCGGGGGAGCGCAACACCCTCTCCTGCGGTTCGATCGAGGAGAAGATGGGCATCCACGGCAATTCGACCTGCGTCATGAATTACGACAAGGCCGAGGGTACGCTGCTCGGCGAGGCCAATGCCGGTTTGAAGGCCATGTTCACGATGATGAACGAGGCACGGCTCGGTGTCGGCCTGCAGGGGCTGTCGCTGTCCGAGATCGCCTACCAGAACGCCGTCGCCTACGCCAAGGACCGTTTGCAGGGCCGCTCGCTGTCGGGGCCGAAGGCGCCCGACAAGAAGGCCGACCCGATCATCGTCCATCCCGACATTCGCCGCTCGCTGATGACCATGAGGGCCTTCAACGAGGCCGGCCGCGCGCTAGCGCTGTGGACGGCGATCAAATCCGATGTCGCCCACCGCTCGGGCGACGACAAGGATCGCCAGGCGGCTGACGACTACACCGGCCTGATGACACCGGTGGTCAAGGGCGTGCTCACCGACAAGGGGTTCGACCACGCTGTCATGGCGCAGCAGGTGTTCGGCGGCCACGGCTACATCGAGGAGCACGGCATGAGCCAGTTCGTGCGCGATGCCCGTATCGCCATGATCTATGAAGGTGCCAACGGCATCCAGGCGCTCGACCTCGTCGGCCGCAAGCTTGGCCTGAACGGCGGCCGCGCCGTCCAGGCCTTCTTCAAGGAAGTCGGCGAATTCTGCGAGGAAAATCGCGCCGACGAGAAGATGGCACCCTTCACCAAGGGCTTGAAGAAGGGTCTCAACGATCTGCAGGCGGCGACCATGTGGCTGCTGCAGAATGGCATGGCCAAGCCCGACAATGCCGGTGCGGCCTCGACCGACTACATGCATCTCTTCGGCCTCGTGGCGCTCGGCTACATGTGGGCGCAGATGGCCAAGGCAGCACAGGGCAAAACCGGCGCCAACGGTTCCCAGTCCTTCTACGACAACAAGGTGGTGACGGCGCGCTTCTTCATGGAGCGGATCATGCCGGAGACATCGGCACATCTGGCCCGCATTTCCAGTGGTGCGGACACGCTAATGGCGCTGCCTGCGGAAGCGTTCTAGAAATTGCCGGCGTCCCCCTCCCCCTTGAGGGGAGGGTGGCCCGAAGGGCCGGGAGGGGTCCTGCGTGCAGTGCGCCGGCTGGTTGGCGCTTTTGGAGGAGAATGATCGCAGTGCCCCAAACCCGCGTCAGTTTCGAAGATAAGGTCGAGCACGTCATCGGCGACCCCACCCGACCGCTTCGCGGCCACCCTCCCCTCGAGGGGGAGGGGGACGTCGGCGCGGGAGAAACGGCATGANACCCCACCCGACCGCTTCGCGGCCACCCTCCCCTCGAGGGGGAGGGGGACGTCGGCGCGGGAGAAACGGCATGACAAATCCAGCCGAAGTGCTTTCTTTGCCGAAGCCTGCCTGGGCGGCGGACGAGGTCGGCATGCTCTACGACATGGCGGTCCGCTTCATGTCGGAGGAGATCGCGCCGCGTTACGACGAGTTCGAGAAGAACGAGATGGTCGACCGCGAAAGCTGGCTGAAGGCGGGGGCCGCCGGCCTGCTCTGTGCCTCGATGCCGGAAGAGTATGGCGGCTCGGGCGGAACCTTCGCGCATGAAAGCGCCATCATCGAGGCCATCGGCCATGTCGGTGTCGACGGCTTCGGTATCGGCCTGCACAATTCGATCGTCGCCCCCTACATCCTCCACTACGGCTCGGAAGAGCAGAAGAAGAAGTGGCTGCCGAAGCTGGCGACCGGCGAACTGATCGGCGCCATCGCCATGACCGAACCGGGCGCCGGCTCGGACCTGCAAGGCGTCAAGACGCGGGCGCAGAAGGATGGCAACCAATACAAGGTCAACGGTTCCAAGACCTTCATCACCAACGGCCAGCTCGCCAACTTGATCATCGTCGTCACCAAGACCGATCCGGAAAAGGGCGCCAAGGGCACCTCGCTGATCGTCGTCGAAACCGACGAGGTGGAAGGCTTTGAGCGTGGCCGAAACCTCGACAAGATCGGGCTGAAGGCCAACGACACGTCGGAGCTGTTCTTCAACGATGTGCGCGTGCCGACCTCCAACCTGCTTGGCCATGAGGAAGGGCAGGGCTTCATCCAGCTGATGCAGCAGCTGCCGCAGGAGCGGCTGCAGATCGGCACCGGCGCCATCGCCATGATCGAGCGGGCGCTGGCGCTGACCATCGACTACGTCAAGGAGCGCAAGGCGTTCGGCAAGGCGATCATCGACTTCCAGAACACCCAGTTCAAGCTGGCCGAACTCAAGACCGAGGCCACCATCGGCCGCGTCTTCTACAACGATTGCGTCGCCCGCCACATCAATGGCGGCCTCGATCCGGTGACGGCGTCGATGGCCAAATACTGGCTCAGCGACCTGCAGGGAAAAGTCGTCGACGAATGCCTTCAATTGCATGGCGGCTATGGCTACATGAATGAATATCCGATCGCCCGCATGTTCCGCGACGCCCGCGTCCAGCGCATCTACGGCGGCACCAACGAGATCATGAAATTGCTGATCGGCCGCTCGCTCTGAGAGCGACGACCGGCAAACCCAAGGAGCAGAAAAATGGCTGACGCTTATGTCTATGACGCCGTGCGCACGCCGCGCGGCAAGGGCAAGAAGGACGGGTCGCTGCACGAGGTGCCGGCGGTACGGCTCGCCGCCAAGACGCTCGAGGCTTTGCGCGACCGCAATGGGCTGGATACCGGCAATGTCGACGACATCATCTTCGGCTGCGTCGATCCGGTCGGCGAGGCCGGCTCAGTCATTCCGCGCGCCGCCGCCTTCGAGGCCGGCTACGACAACAAGGCACCGGGCATGCAGATCTCGCGCTTCTGCGCCTCCGGTCTCGACGCCATCAATTTCGGCGCCGCCAAGATCGCCCAGGGCGCCGACGAGATCGTCGTCGCCGGCGGTGTCGAATCCATGTCGCGCGTCGGCATGGGCGCCTCCGGCGGCGCCTGGTTCATGGACCCGTCTGTCGGCTTTCCCGGCTGGTTCGTGCCGCAAGGCATCTCGGCCGACCTGATCGCCACCAAATACGGCTTCTCCCGCGACGATGTCGACGCCTATGCGGTCGAGAGCCAGAAGCGCGCCGCCAAATCCTGGGCCGATGGCCGCTTCAAGAACTCCGTCATCCCGATCAAGGATCAGAACGGCCTGACCATTCTCGACCATGACGAGCATATGCGGCCGTCGACCGACATGCAGTCGCTGGCCTCGCTCAATCCGTCCTTCGTCATGCCCGGCGAAATGGGCGGCTTCGATGCGGTCGCGGTGCAGAAGCATCCCGAGGTGGAAGAGGTCAACCACGTCCACCATGCCGGCAATTCGTCCGGCATCGTCGATGGCGCGGCGGCCGTGCTGCTTGGTTCGAAGAGGGCCGGGAAAACCATGGGGCTGAAGCCGCGCGCGCGGATCCGTACCTTCGCCAACATCGGCTCGGAGCCGGTGCTGATGCTGACCGGTCCGGTCGACGTCACCGAGAAGCTGTTGAAGCGCGCCAAGATGAAGCTGTCCGACATCGACCTGTTCGAACTCAACGAGGCTTTTGCCTCGGTGGTGCTGCGCTACATGCAGGCTTTCGACATCTCGCACGACAAGATCAACGTCAATGGCGGCGCCATCGCCATGGGCCATCCGCTCGGCGCCACCGGCGCGATGATCCTCGGCACCGTGCTCGACGAACTCGAGCGCCGCGACCTCAACACCGCGCTGGTGACGCTGTGCATCGGCGCCGGCATGGGCACAGCAACCATCATCGAACGCGTCTGACGGGGAGAGAGAAAATGAGCTACACCAATTTCACCCTCGACATCGACGCCGACGGCATCGCGCTGGTCACCTGGAACAGTCCGGACCGCTCGATGAACGTCTTCACCGAAGAGGTGATGCGCGAGTTGAACGCCATTGTCGATCATGTGGCCGGCGATGCTGCCATCAAGGGCGCGGTGATCACCTCCGGCAAGGACACGTTCTCCGGCGGCGCCGACATCACCTTGCTGCAGAAGATGCTGGCGACTTTCGCCACGGACAAGGGCAAGGATGCCGAAAAGGCGACCAAGGCGCTGTTCGAGAATGCCGGTTATATGACCGGCCTGTTCCGCAAGCTGGAGACCTCAGGCAAGCCGTGGGTTTCGGCGATCAACGGCACCTGCATGGGCGGCGCTTTTGAGCTGTCGCTCGCCTGCCACGGCCGCGTAGCAGCCGACAGCGACAAGGTCAGGATGGCGCTTCCCGAGGTCAAGATCGGCCTCTTCCCGGGCGCCGGCGGCACCCAGCGCGTGCCGCGGCTGACCGATCAGCAGCAGGCGCTGCAGATGCTGACCTCCGGCCAGACGCTGTCGCCGCAGAGGGCCAAGTCCATGGGGCTTATCCACGAGATCGCCGAGCCGGCCAGGCTGGTCGAGACCGCCAAGGCGATGATCAGGAACGGGCTCAAGCCGGTGGCGCCGTGGGACGAGAAGGGCTTCAAGCTGCCTGGCGGCCAGATCTATACACCCGCCGGCTTCAACCTCTGGCCGCCGGCCATCGCCATCCTGCGCCGCGAGACCTATGGCAATTATCCGGCAGCCGCCGCGATCCTGAAATGCGTCTATGAAGGCCTGCTGGTGCCGTTCGACACCGCGCTCAGGATCGAACAGCGCTATTTCACCGAGATCATGCAGACCAAGGAAGCGGCGGCGATGATCCGCTCGCTGTTCGTGTCGCTGCAGGAACTGAACAAGGGCGCACGCCGCCCGGCCGGCGTGCCGGAAACCAAATTCAAGAAGATCGGCATTCTCGGCGCCGGCTTCATGGGCGCCGGCATCGCCTATGTCACCGCCAAGGCCGGCATCCCGGTGGTACTGCTCGACCGCGATATCGAGTCGGCGCAGAAGGGCAAGGCGCATTCCGACAGCCTGGTCTCCGATCAGGTCAAGAAGGGCCGCGCCAAGCCCGAGGAGCGTGACAAGCTTTTGTCGCTGATCACGCCGACGGCCGACTATGCCGACCTTGCCGGCTGCGATCTGGTGGTCGAGGCGGTGTTCGAGGATTCCGCCGTCAAGAAAGCCGCCACCGAACAGGCGGAGGCGGTGCTGAAATCGTCGGCGATCTTCGCGTCCAACACCTCGACCATCCCGATCACCGGTCTGGCCAAGAATTCGGCGCGGCCGAAGAACTTCATCGGCATCCATTTTTTCTCGCCGGTCGACAAGATGATGCTGGTCGAGATCATTTTGGGCAAGAAGACCGGCGACAAGGCGCTGGCGACCGCGATCGACTTCGTGCGCGCCATCAAGAAGACGCCGATCGTCGTCAACGACACGCGCGGCTTCTACGTCAACCGCTGCGTGCTGCGCTACATGTCGGAAGCCTACAAGATGCTGATCGAAGGCGTGCCCGCGCCGATGATCGAGAATGCGGCCAAGGCCGCCGGCATGCCGGTTGGCCCGCTGGCGCTGACCGACGAGACGGCCATCGACCTTGCCCAGAAGATCATGAAGCAGACCATCAGGGATCTCGGCGACAGGGCTGTCGACCCCAAGCAGATGGCGCTGATCAACACCATGGTTGACGACCATGGCCGCTTCGGCCGCAAGAACGGAAAGGGCTTTTACGACTATCCGGCCAAGCCCGCCAAGAAGAAGCTGTGGCCGGGCCTTAAGGATCTCTATCCGCAGCTAGCACCCGAGAAGGTCGACTATGAGGAGCTGCAGCAGCGTCTGCTCGTCACCATCGCGTTGGAGGCGGCGCGGGTGATGGAGGAGGGGATCGTCACCGATCCGCGCGAGGCCGATGTCGGCTCGATCCTGGCCTTCGGCTTCGCGCCCTACACCGGCGGCGCGCTGTCCTATATCGACGGCATCGGCGCCAAGGAATTCGTCAAGATCGCCAAGGGCCTGCAGAAGAAATACGGGGCCGAGTTCAAGGCACCGAAGCTGCTGCTCGACATGGCCGAGAAGGGCGAAACCTTCTACGAACGCTTCGATCCCTACGCCAAGGGCGACGTGCAGCAGGCCGCCTGATGTAAATCATGTACGTCTGGGCGCGTATGGCGCGCATGCTGGCCACGACGCGAAGCCGTGGCCCCTACGTGATGGGCGGCGAAAGCCGGCTGGGCTTTCGCTGCCTGCCGACCGACATCGATTTCAACGTCCATCTCAACAATGCGCGCTACATGATGCTGGCCGATCTCGGCCGCATCGACCTGTTCGTCCGTGCCGGCCTCATCAGGCTGGCGCGGAAGAATGGCTGGGCGCCGATGATGGGCGGACTGCAGGTGGTCTATGCCCGCGAGATCAGGCTGTGGCGCCGTTTCGAGGTGGTGTCCTCGATCGAGACCTGGGAAGGAACCCAGGTCATCGGCAAGCACCGTTTCGTCCTCGACAATGGCGAGACGGCCGCCTTGATCCTGACGACGGCCGGCGTCTACGACCGCAAGGCGCGACGCTTCCTCGACATAGACGAGGTTGTGACCGCACTTGGCCTTGCTGTAAATCCGCGACCGCCAACGCAGGAAGAGCGGATTTTCATGACATCGCACCGGGGTTTGCGCAGTCTTGCCAAGGCGGCGGATTAATCCCCGCAATCGGAGTTTGCCCGGCCGAGGGGAACGCGCGTCACGGCTGCACGCCGGTGGACAAACCGGTATTCGAAGACTAGAAGGAAAAGGCATTTTTTCCTGTTTCGGAGGAGAGCACGACATGCTCTCGCACGACCGTGTCTGGGCTGCCATCGATGCTCTTGCCGAGCGCTATTCGCTTTCGGCCTCGGGTCTCGCAAGGCGCGCAGGGCTCGATTCGACCGCCTTCAACAAGTCGAAACGCCTGTCGTCGGATGGCCGGCCCCGCTGGCCCTCGACTGAATCACTGGCCAAGATCATCGAGGCGACGGGGGCTTCGCTCGACGAATTCACTGGGCTGATCGAAGGCAGGGCCGGGCTTGTCCATGACGCCCAGGCTGGCCGCAGACGGTCGGTGCCTTTGCTCGGTTTCGCCCAGGCCGGCGCCGGCGGCTTCTTCGACGATGCCGGCTTCCCGGCGGGTCAGGGCTGGGATCTGGTCGAACTGCCGGCGCAATCGACCGAGAGCTCCTACGCACTGCAGGTGCAGGGCGATTCCATGTTGCCGCTCTACCGCAATGGCGACGTCCTCATCGTCGAGCCGGGCGCGGTAACCCGCAAGGGCGATCGCGTCGTCGTCAAGACCACTGCCGGCGAGGTGATGGCCAAGGTGCTCGAACGCCAGACCGTCAAGTCGATTTCACTGGTTTCGCTCAATCCCGATCATCCCGACCGCGACATCTCCATGCGCGAGGTCGAGTGGGTGGCGCGGATTGTCTGGGCAAGCCAGTAGGTTCGGCCGATGCGGTTCCCCCATCTTGTCCTTGCGGTTCTGATGGTCCCGGTGATGGCGGCGCTGGTCATCGCCGGCGGGCGCACGCTGAAGGGAAGCGAAAGCGCCGTTACGGTCGATCAGATCGATCCTGGCGCCGATACGATCGCTCAAGCCGGCACCGATGCGGGGTCCGAGGAGCCGGCCACCTCGGCTCTTCCCACGCCCTCGCAACCGCCAAAGCCGCCGTCGCCGCATTCGAGGGCGATCGATCCCGCCCTCGTCGCCCCGCCGGAACTGCCAACCGGTGAACTCGAACGGGTCGAGCCGCGCGAACCGTTGAGCAAACTCGCACTCGCCATGCCGCCCAAGCCGAAGATGCCCGACGACTGGAATGGCACGAAGCTGTTTCAGCCGGTTGCATCGGCCGCCGGCCTGATCGAGGCGAAGGGCTATTCGGTCGCGGTCTCCGGCATCGACGTCGTCGGGCAGGACGAGACCTGCACCACGGATGGCAAATCCTGGCCATGCGGCATCCGCGCCCGCACGGCGTTCCGCGCCTTCCTGCGCGGCCGCGCCGTGGTCTGCACCGTGCCGCCCGAGGGCGGCCGCGACCTGGTCGCGGCGGAATGCCGGATCGGCAAGCAGGATATCGGTCAATGGCTGGTCGAGAACGGCTGGGCGCGCGCCGCCAAAGGCGGACCCTATGTCGATGCCGGCGAAAAGGCCCGCACCGAAAAGAAGGGTATTTTCGGATCGGCGCCGAACCTTGCCGGCATCTCGGCGGTGCCGGTTGCACCCGCCCCGGCGCCTCAGGCGCCGGGCTCGATCCTGGAAGAGGTCGACGGCGCCCTCAAGCCAGCTGTCCCGCCAACGCCTTCTGAATGAGCGCGCGGGTCTCGGCGACGCCGTAGAGCGCTGCGAACGATCCGAAGCGCGGGCCGCGCTCCTGGCCGATGAGCACCTGGTAGATCATCTGGAAGAAGGCACCCGAAACGCCCGGGCCGCCTTCCGGGCTCTGCTTGGAATGATCCTGATAGCGCTCGATCTTGCGCGCCACGTTGAGCGAGGCGTTCTGGATCGCTTCGCCACCGGCGTCCGCCGGCAAGTCGCCAAGCGCCTTGTCGAGGGCCAGCAGCGCTTCGCGCTCGATCTCGTCGGCCGGGCGGAAGGTCTTCGTCGGCTTCACGAAATCGTCGAAATAGCGGATCGCATGGCCGACCAGCTGGTCGAGCTCCGGATGCGTCTTTGGCGTTACGCCCGTCGTGTGGCGGGAAATGAAGCCCCACAGCACGTCCTTGTTCTGCGCATTGGAAGCGCTGACCAGATTGAGCAGCAGCGAGAACGGCACCGGCATGTCGATGGCCGGCGGGTTGCCGTCATGCATGTGCCAGACCGGGTTGCCCAGCCGTTCCTTCCAGTCCTGGCGCGGGTAGGCGCCAAGGAAGGTGTAATACTCGTCCACCGCCCTCGGGATGACGTCGAAATAGAGCTTCTTCGCCTGCCGCGGCCGCTGGTACATGTAGAGCCCGAGGCTCTCGGTCGGCGCATAGGTCAGCCATTGGTCGATGGTCAGCCCGTTGCCCTTCGACTTCGAGATCTTCTGGCCGTTTTCGTCCAGGAACAGCTCGTAGACGAAATGCTCCGGCGCACGCCCACCCAGAATATTGCAGATGCGGTCGTAGACCACCGCATTGGTCTGGTGGTCCTTGCCGAACATTTCGAAATCGACGCCAAGCGCTGCCCAGCGCATGCCGAAGTCGGGCTTCCACTGCAGCTTCACCCGGCCGCCGGTGATCGAAAGCGTCGTCTCCGTGCCCTCGTCGTCGAAAGTGATGGTGCCGGCCTTGGCGTCGACATGCTTCATGGGCACGTAAAGCACGCGCCCGCTCTTCGGGGAAATCGGCAGGAACGGGCTGTAGGTCGCCTGCCGCTCCGGTCCGAGCGTCGGCAGCATCACCGCCATGATCTGGTCGTAGCGCTCGGCGGCGCGCTTGAGCATCGCGTCGAAACGGCCCGACTTGTAGTACTGCGTCGCACTGGCGAATTCGTAGTCGAAGCCGAACGTGTCCAGGAAGCGGCACAGCATCGCATTGTTGTGGTCGGCAAAGCTCGCATAGTCGCCGCCGAACGGATTGGGAACCGAAGACAGCGGCTTGTGCAGATGCGGTTCCAGCGCCGCCCGATCTGGTACGCTGTCGGGTATCTTGCGCATGCCGTCCATGTCGTCGGAAAAGCACAGCAGCTTGGTCGCGACCTTGTCCTGCGTCAGCACACGAAACGCATGCCGCACCATCGAGGTGCGCGCCACTTCGCCGAACGTGCCGATATGCGGCAGGCCGGACGGTCCGTAGCCGGTCTCGAACAGGATGGTTTCGGGAAAGTCGGCGCCCTTGTAGCGTTCGATGATCTTTTTGGCTTCCTCGAACGGCCATGCCTTGCTCTCGGCCGCCGCCGCCAGCAGTTCGGGATTGAGATCGATGATGTTTGATCCCGCCATGGTCCTGTTTTCCAATTATTCGCGGGCCAAATTCGCGATATGGCCGCAAGTGTCGATTTTCAACCGGTCTCTAGGCGCGCGTGGCCGGAGCGTCAACGCGCGCGGCGCTTTTTCCTTGCGGCCCTTGGGGCACGTTCCTACCTTCGAAGCCCGTTCAAGGAGCAAACAATGCCATCGCCGTCCCCGCATGAAGCCCTGATCTACCTGATGGTCATCACCTCGGCCTCCGACCGTGATATGACCGATGTCGAACTGGCCAGGATCGGCGATGTTGTTCGCTCATGGCCGGTGTTCGAGGATTTCAAGCAGGACCGGCTGGTTCCCGTCGCCCAGGCTTGCCAGAAACTGCTGCATGAAAAGGACGGTCTCGAGGGTGTGCTGGCCCAGGTCGGCGAGGCCCTGCCGGAGCGCCTGCGCGACACCGCCTACGCCGCCGCCTTCGAAGTGGCCGCCGTCGATCTCGAAATGCGCTTGGAAGAAGTGCGGGTGCTGCAACTGATCCGGCGTGAGCTCGATCTCGACACACTGACCGTCGCCGCCATCGGCCGCGCCGCCAAGGCGCGGCTGCGCACGCTGACCTGACGGCGTTCCGGTCGGATCAGAAAAAGCTGACCGGAACCGGATCAGAAAAAGCTGACCGGGAAATAGCGCAGGTAGAATTCGGCAAAGGTGCCTTTCACTGAAATTTCCTGCAGCGCGTAATCCAGCGCCGCCGCCAGCGCCGGATCGTCCGCCCGCGTGGCGATGGCCATGCCCGTGCCCAGATATTCGGGAGCCAGATAGGGGCCGCCGGCAAAACGGCAGCAGCCAGCCGCGTCCGAGCCGCCCAGCCAGAAGGCGAAACGCATGCCGTCGCCGAAGGCGGCGTCGATCTTGCCCGCCTTGAGATCGCTGTAGAGGGCTTCGGGTCCGTCGAAGGTGACGACCTGGACCGTGCTGAAATAGTCGCGCAGCATGCGCTCATGTGCCGAGCCTGATATCACGCCGACGCGCTTGCCGCGCAGTTTGTCGAAGATCGGCTCCAGCAATGCCTTGCCCTTCGGCATGATGAAACGTGCCGGGAACTGCAGGTAGGAGCGCGAGAAGGCGTATGTCTGGCGCGACTGCGGCGTCGCGGCGATGCCGGCGATGATGGCTTCGCCCTCGCCCTTCTCGAGCGCCCCTTCGAGCTCAGTCCACGGCAAAGCCTGGATCTGGCATTTGTCGACGATGCCGAGTTCCGCGCAGATGGCGCGCGCCAGGTCGATGTGGAAACCGGACAATTTTCCCGAGCTGTCGAGAAAGTTGAAGGGTGGAAAATCCGTGGTCGTCAGGAATCGCAGCCGCGGCAGCGCGGAAAGGTCCGGCTTGGGCAGCCGCTCCTTGGCGTCCCACAGCACCGGCACCTGCGGTTCCGCCGCGCGCGCGCCAGCCAATGGCAGCACCGCAATCATCATCGACGCCAGGACCAGGAACCGCCATTGGAACGCCACGATAGAACTCCGCCGCACTCGTGTTCGCAGGGGTTTTGGTACGAAAATGGTACAGGCACAATGGTTTTTGATTTCAACGCGCCGATTTCAGGATATGCTTTAGCGTGTTTGCAAACAGCGGTGGCTGCCCTGGTTGGGGGACCAGGGTCGAGAACCACAACCGGAAACGGGCGCGTTGCAATCGGCGGTCGGTGGCAAAGTGCAGACAATGCATGGACCATCGGTCTCAATGCATGAGGCAACATGGGGTTGATGTTGCGATGGGTCAATTTGATCTTACGCTGGAATACATAGACCAACTGCAGCACGCAGGAACGGCGGCGGCGGTCTGTGAGAAACTGTTGGGTATAACATCGGATTTCGGTTTGACCGCGCTGATGGCTGGAACCGTTCCGCAGCCAGGCACGCCGGCCGGGCAGCAAAAGCAGCACGTGCTGCTTTGCGACTGGCCTGTCGAATGGCTGGAGCGCTACGTATCGCGCAACTATGTCGATCACGATCCCGTGGTCAGCCACATGAAGCAGCTGCAGGCACCTTTCCAGTGGCGCGAAGCTGCCCAGGACATTCGCATCGACAAGAGCAGCGGCGAAGTGATGGGCGATGCCGGCGCGTTCAAGCTGCGCGACGGGCTGGCCTTCCCGCTGATCACGCTCGACGGCCAGATCGTCATGGTGTCGCTGGGCGGCGAGGCCGTGGAGCTGTCGGCGGCCGAGTTCGGCCTGGTGTCGCTGGTCTCGACCTATGCGGTTGGCCGCGCCATGCAGCTCCACACCATGTCCGGCAACACCATCGACCATGTCGAGTTGACGCCACGTGAACGCGAATGCCTGCAATGGGCCGCCGTCGGCAAGTCCGAATGGGAGATTTCGCAAATCCTCGGCATCTCCGAACACACGTCGGAGAAACATCTTCTTAACGCCAAAAGCAAACTCGGTGCCGTCAATAGAGTTCAGGCTGTCGCCGAAGCGATAAGACGCGGCTACATTAGTTAGGTCGGCCGTGCCGACCTAGAACTCCCGCCTACGTGATCGAACTCCCGCCTACGTGATCACGCAATTTTCTCATCAAAGCACGGCCGTATCATCCTTTGAACACAGGAGACGGCAGTATGCTTTTTTGTCTTACAACCCAGGAATTGATGCAACGCCCCGACCTTTGGGAGGCGGTCCATCGGCTACGCTATCAGATTTTCGTCGAGGAGATGGGGTGGGAGGATCTGCGCCGCCCGGACGGATTCGAGGTCGACCAGTTCGATCATGACGAGGCGGTGCATCAGATCGTCATCCGAGGCAACGAAGTCGCTGGCTATCAGCGGATGCTCCCGACCACGCGGCCGCATCTGTTGACCGAGGTTTTGACCGACCTTTCCGAAGGCACGCCGCCATCGGGTCCGAACATCTGGGAATTGACCCGCTATGCGGTGGCTCCCGGATTTCGCGATGGCCGTCGTGGCGTCTCGACCGTCGGCACCGAACTGATAGCCGGCTTCGTCGAGTGGGGCCTGAAGCGCGGCGTCGACAAGGTGATCATCGAGTTCGAGCCGATGTGGGTGCTGCGCGCGTTGCAGCTGCATTTCCTGGCGACGCCGCTGGGTTATCAGCGCACCTACGGCAACCAGCAGGTCGTGGCGACGCTGCTCTCCTTCAACGAGCACACGCTGGACGTGGTGCGTTCGCGCCGCAATCACCATGCCCCGGTCCTGGCCCGGGGATATCCCGACATGTTCGGTCAAAGGCGGGCGTCATGAGATCGGAAATCGCCATGCACCCGCAACCTGAACTGCGCAACCATACGCTGGTCGTCACCGTGTCGTCGAATGATGGCCGGCCGGTGCTCGACAGACGAGCCTATGAAAGCCTTGCCAGGACGTTCCACGAAGCCGCCGACAATGAAGAAGTGCGTGTCGTCGTGCTGCGTGGCCTGGCCGGCTGCTTCTGCCTCGGCGGCGATTTTTCCGAGTTCCTCGATGCCAGCAAGCATCAGAAACTGATCGCCGCCGTCACTGACATGTTCCGCACGCTGGCAACGTTTCCCAAACCGATCCTGGCCTGCGTCGACGGCGATGCCGTCGGCGTCGGCTGCACCATCCTGTTCCATTGCGACATGGTGATTGCTTCCGGCAAGAGCACGTTCCGGGTGCCGTTCGTCGATTTCGGCCTTGTGCCGGACGCGGCGACCAGCATCCTGGCGCCGCAGAAGCTCGGCTATGCCGGCGCCTTCCGCTTCTTCTGCCTCGGCGACACGCTCCGTGCCGAGGACGCCAGGGCGCTCGGCCTAGTCGCCGAGATCGTGCACGACGGCGTCGAGGAAGCTACGCTTGGCCGGGCTAGGCAGCTCGCCAAGAAGCCTGTCGCCGCCTTGCTGCAGACGCGTGGCCTGCTCAAGGGCAACACTGGTGCGCTGTGCGACCGCATCGACCAGGAGATATCGCTGTTTCAGCAGGCGCTTCAGGACGATGCCACGCTGCGGCGATTGCAGCGCATCGCCAGGCTGGCGGCCTGAGGATCGCCAAGAATGCCGTGCCGCGTGGACGCCACGCGGTACGGCAGGCATCAGCCTTCCTTGCCGAGGAATGACGGCCCTTCGCCGATAATCTTCTTGTCTTCCTTGCCGACGACATCGAGATCGCGCCCCTCATAGGGCAGCGACAACAGGATGCGCCGCATCACCGCTAGCCGCGCACGGCGCTTGTCGTTGGCCCGCACGATGATCCACGGTGCGAATTCCTTGTGGGTGCGCTCGAACATGGTGTCGCGCGCCTTGGTGTAATCGTCCCATTTGGTAATGCCGGCAATGTCGATCGGCGAGAACTTCCAGCTCTTCAGCGGGCTGTACCGGCGATCGTGAAAGCGCTCGAGCTGCGTTTCCCGGCCGATATTCAGCCAGAATTTGAAGAAGTGGATGTCGTCATTGACGATCATCCGCTCGAAATGCGGCGTGTCGTCGAGAAACTTCTCGTGTTGTTGCGGCGTGCAAAACCCCATCACCGGCTCGACGCCGGCGCGATTGTACCAGGAACGGTCGAAGGTGACGAATTCGCCCGCCGTCGGGAAATGGTCGACATAACGCTGGTAGTACCATTGTCCGAGCTCGGTGGGCGTGGGCTTGGTCAACGCCACGTTGCGCGCCGTGCGTGGATTGAGGTACTGGCGCACCACGAAGATCGTGCCGCCCTTGCCGGCGGCGTCGCGGCCCTCGAACAGTGCCATCACCCGCTTGCCCGTCGCCTGCAACCACGCCTGCGCCTTGACCAGCTCGATCTGCAATTTCTCGAGCGTCTCGTCATACTCGTCGCTTTTCATTTTCTTGTCGTAGGGATAGCCGCCCGCGGTCAGCTTATTGTCCTCGACCCAATCTGGAAGCTCGGGATTCTCGATATCGAACTCCCGCTCCTTGCCGCCGATCCTGATTTTCAGCGGACCCGAAGTCGGCGCGGCGGAGTCTTCCTTGGCTTTTTTCATCGAGACGAACCCTTTTAAGCATCCGGACTCATGCTATTGGGAGCCTCCGGAGCGGTCCAGCGGAAGTTTCCGTCGCCGCACGACCGGTAGGGACGGCATAGGCGCGGGCACGCGGGCGGATGACAGACCTGGACGCAGAGCAGAAAGACATGGCCCGGACCTTGGCCGTCAGGCTGTGGAACAGCCGCTGGCTGCTTGCGGCCGGTGTCGTCGCGGTTCTGATCGCCTTCGCCCTCGCGGGTATTTCCACTTACGTGCTGGTGCCGGCGCTGCTCCTGCTGCTCGCGGCCGCGATGTTGCCGACGGCCGGTGCGCTCCAATCGGTTGAGGGTGCGGCGTCGATCGAAGCGATCGGCCTGCAGCGGCTCTCCGGCGAGTATCTGGCGGCGGCCGTCGCCGACCCGCTCATCATCTTCGACCATGCAGCCACCATCGTCCATGCCAACGCCGCTGCCTTCGCCGCCTTTGGCGGGATTGCGCCGGGCATATCGCTCTCGCTGAAATTCCGGGCGCCGGAAATGCAGGCCCTGCTGGACGGTGTGCTGTCCGGCAACGTCGCTTCGGATGTCGTCGACTACACCGAGAAACTGCCGGTCGAGCGCGCCTACCGGGTCAGCGCGTCCTCTGTCGGACACGGTACCGATCTTTATGTGCTGGTGTTCAAGGACCAGAGCGAAGCGCGGCGGATCGACCGCATGCGCGCCGACTTCATCGCCAATGCCAGCCACGAATTGCGCACTCCGCTGGCCTCGATCTCCGGCTTCATCGAAACGCTGCGCGGACCGGCCCGCAACGATCCGGCGGCGCGCGAGCAATTCCTGCAGATCATGCAGAACCAGACCGGCCGCATGGCGCGCCTGATCGATGATCTCCTGTCGCTGTCGCGACTGGAGATGAAGCCTTATCTGAAGCCGGGAACCGAGGTCGATCTGCGCCAGACCGTCGACAGCGTCATCGATTCCCTGGCCCCGCTGGCCCGTGAAAATAGCGTCGTCATCGAGCGCGATTTCGCCGACGGGCCGCTCGATGTGCCGGGCGACCGCGACGAGCTGTTTCAGGTTTTCGAGAACCTTCTGGAGAACGCCTGCAAATACGGCCAGTCGGGCGGCCGCGTCATCGTGTCGATCGCGCCCGGTGACGACGGTTCCGAACCCGGTGTCGACGTGACGATCAGGGATTTCGGTCCCGGCATTCCCGAGGAGCACATTCCGCGCATCACCGAACGCTTCTACCGTATCGATGTCGAGACCAGCCGGACCCAGAAAGGCACCGGCCTCGGCCTGTCGATCGTCAAGCATATCCTGACGCGTCACAACGCCAGGCTGACGATCAGGTCGGAGGTCGGCAAGGGCGCCGCCTTCTCTGTTCATTTGCCGGCGCACTGATACTGCCCTAGTTTTCCCAGAGGCCGTTTCTTTTTTCTGTCATCCGGTTAGCGTATCAGCGGGGATTCGAAGGAAACGACTCAAGACATCCGTGGGAAGGCATTCGTCCATGCAGTCCGTGCACATAGTGAGCGCCTACGACGAGGAACTGAAATATCTGTCGAAGCGCATCGCGGCGATGGGCGGCCATGCCGAACGCATGGTCGAGCAAGCGGTCGCCGCCCTGGTCAACGCCGATCCGGGACTGGCCCAGAAGGTCATCCGTGACGACGCGGTGCTGGACGAGGGACAGCGCGAGATCGACGACAAGGCGATCATCATCATCGCCAGGCGCCAGCCGATGGCGACGGACCTGCGCGAGATTGTCGGCGCCATCCGCATTTCCGCCGACCTCGAACGGGTCGGCGACCTCGGCAAGAACGTCGCCAAGCGCGTGGTCGCCGTCACCGACGGGCGCCAGCCGACCAGCCTGTTCCGTGGCCTGGAGGCCCTTGCCAATTTGGCGCTGACCCAGCTCAAGGAAGTTCTCGACGTCTACGCGTCGCGCTCGGTCGAGAAGATCGGCTTCGTGCGCGACCGCGACGATCAGATCGATGCCATGTACACGTCGCTGTTTCGCGAATTGCTGACCTACATGATGGAAGATCCGCGCAACATCACGCCCTGCACGCATCTCCTGTTCTGCGCCAAGAACATCGAGCGCATCGGCGACCATGCCACCAACATCGCCGAGACCATCTACTACATCGTCACCGGTGACCAGATGCCCGCGGACCGGCCGAAGGGCGACAAGACGGACAAGATCGGCCTTTCACCGCCACCGTCGGTGACGTGAATGCACTTTTGCTCGAACGCTTGATCATATTGCGCTAAACTATCCCGACGCCAGACGGGTTGGTTCCCCAGTGAGGGCAATGCTTTCGGGAGGCAGCGATGGAATATGTCCGGGAGTTCAAGCCCGCGCCGCCGCAGTCAGGCATCATCGCCTCCGGCGTCTACACCGCCGGGCGTCGCATTGCCGACATTCCGATCGAGGAAGCCGGCGAGTGGGCCAAGAAGTCGGGACACGTCGTCTGGATCGGGCTGCTTGAACCCGACCGGGAGCTCCTGTCGCGCGTCCAGGCGCAATTTCATCTGCACGAACTGGCGATCGAGGATGCCGAACATCCGCATCAGCGGCCTAAGATCGAACAATATGGCGATGCGCTGTTCATCGTCGCCCGCACCGCGCAGCTGATCGAAGGACGTGTCACCTTCGGCGAGACGCATCTGTTCGTCGGCAGCGGCTACATCGTCAGCGTCAGGCACGGGCCTTCGACATCCTATGCCGCCGTGCGCCAGCACTGGGAAAGCTGCCCGCATTCGCTGGCCAAGGGCGAGGATTTCGTCCTCTATGCCATTCTCGATTTCATCGTCGACAATTACATGCCGGTGCTCGAGCAGATCGAGGACGAGGTCGAGGCGATCGAGGACAAGGTCCTTCTGAAGCCGATGACCGGCCCCGACATCGAGCGGCTCTATATGCTGCGCCGCGACCTCTTGCGCCTGCGCAATGCAGCGCTGCCGCTGGTGGAAGTCTGCCGCCGGCTGACCAGTGCCGACCTGCCGCAGATCCATTCCGCCATGCACCCGCTGTTCCGCGACGTGACCGACCACATCCGGACCGTCCAGGAAAAGATCGACAGCCTGCGCGAGGTGCTGGCCTTCGCCTTCGAGGCGAGCCTGCTGGTCGGTCAGAGCCAGGAAACGGCGATCTCGAAGAAACTCGCCTCATGGGCGGCCATCCTGGCCGTGCCGACCGCCTTCGCAGGCATCTACGGCATGAACTTCACCGATATGCCGGAACTGAGGATGGAATATGGCTATCCGATGGTACTGGCCACCATCGCGCTGATCTGCGCGGTCCTGTACTGGCGGTTTCGCAAGAACGGGTGGCTGTGAAAGTAGGGCAGCAGGGCAGCAGGGCAGTAGGGCAGTAGGGCAGTAGGGCAGTAGGTTAAGGCGCTCACAAGCGCAGCTCAAAACATACTGCCCTACTGCCCTATTCCCTTACTTACCTGTTCCGCCTCCGCTCCGCCGCCGGCTGGAACGCAACCCGGGCGTGGTATTTGCAGTAGGGGCCGGTTTCGGCGGCTTCGTTGCCGCAGAAGTTGAAGTCTTTCGAAAGCGGATCGCCGTTCGGCCATTTGCAGGTTCGCTCGGTCAACTCGACAAGCTGCAGATGCCGTGAGATCGGTACCACGACGTTCTCGACCGGCCGGATATAGTGCCGCGCCACCGGTTCGGCGTCGAACTGGGTCTGCAAGGCCGTCGCGCCGATCGATGTCGTGACGTGACGCGATGCGCTTGCGGCCCGCGCCACCGATTTCTGAACGGTCGATCCCTGCGCCGTCTTCTTCTGGCGTGCCGGCGCCGCCGTTGCGCGCCCGCGGCCCGACAGTTTCAGCCGGTGCACCTTGCCGATGACCGCGTTGCGGCTGACCCCTCCGAGCTGCGCAGCAATCTGGCTTGCGCTCAGACCCTCCGACCACAGTTTTCTGAGAAGTTCGACCCGCTCGTCAGTCCAGTTCATGAGACCGCGCTCCTGCTAAGCGTGCGGCAATCAGAATCCACTCCCGACCCAGCACCACTGCTGGGGCAGACACCACATATATCTGGTGATTAGGTCCGCCGCACGAAATCTAGTTATTTCTCGACTACAACTACTCTATGCGCTGACTCGGTGACAAGAGTCCCAAGTGCAACACGAATCGGTTTTTTCGGTTTTCCCCAACTTGCCGCTCTCTTATGAGCCGGCGTCCTGTCAGGGGGCTTGCCGCGTGCCACTACGCGACGTTTTCGTTGACTTCATGGCCGAAAAACACGATAAGCCGCAAAGGCCGCCGCTTTGGCGGCTTTTTTGATTTTCCGGCACCGGAGAAGCATATAATGAGCGGTTCGGCGCTTTTCGAGACCTTTTCTCGCGCACCCCTGGCTTTCGACCATGGGGAAGGCTCCTGGCTGGTTACCGACAAGGGCGAGCGATATCTCGATTTCGCCGGCGGCATCGCGGTCAATTCGCTTGGCCACGGTCATCCGCACCTGGTCGCGGCCCTCACCGAGCAGGCAGCCAAGCTCTGGCACGTTTCCAACCTCTACGAGATTCCCGGGCAGAGCCGTCTTGGCGAGCGGCTGGCCGATGCCACCTTCGCCGACAAGGTGTTCTTCACCAACTCCGGCGCCGAGGCGTTGGAATGCGCGATCAAGACGGCGCGGCGCTACCACTTCGTCAAGGGCCATCCCGAGCGCTTCCGCACCATCACCTTCGAGGGTGCTTTCCACGGCCGCACGCTGGCGACAATCGCGGCCGGTGGCCAGTACAAATACCTCGAGGGGTTCGGACCCAAGGTCGAAGGCTTCGACCAGGTCGGCTTCGACGACATCGATGCCGCCGAAAAGGCGATCACCCCGGAGACCGCCGCGATCCTGATCGAGCCGGTGCAGGGCGAGGGCGGCATCCGCCCGGTGCCTGCGCAATCGCTGAAGCGGCTGCGCCAGCTTTGCGACCAGCACGACCTGCTGCTGATCTATGACGAGGTCCAGTGTGGCATCGGCCGCACCGGCAAGCTGTTCGCGCATGAATGGTCAGGCGTCACGCCGGACATCATGGCCATTGCCAAGGGCATTGGCGGCGGCTTCCCGATGGGCGCCTGCCTTGCCACCGACGAAGCGGCCGTCGGTATGACCGCCGGCGTGCATGGCACCACCTTCGGCGGCAACCCGCTGGCCATGGCGGTCGGCAACGCCGTACTCGACGTGGTGCTCGAAGAGGGCTTCC
The DNA here is from genome assembly GCF_000502435.1 of Mesorhizobium sp. LNHC232B00. NCBI lineage: Bacteria > Pseudomonadati > Pseudomonadota > Alphaproteobacteria > Hyphomicrobiales > Phyllobacteriaceae > Mesorhizobium > Mesorhizobium sp. LNHC232B00. The sequence continues at coordinate 35,533 of NZ_AYWP01000031.1, read as the reverse complement.
TCGAGGACGTCCAGCGCAAGGCGCTGCTGATAAAGCAGGGACTTGCCGCCGTTGCCGACGAATTTCCCGAGGTCATCGAGGACATCAGGGGCACCGGGCTGATGCTCGGCCTCAAATGCGCCATGCCCAATGCCAAGGTGAACATGGCATTGCGCGACCAGCACCTGCTGGCGGTTCCGGCCGGCGACAACGTCATTCGCCTGCTGCCGCCGCTCACCGTCACCGATGCCGAGATCCACGACGCGCTCGATCGCATCCGCGCCGGCGCCAAGGGCCTGGTGGAGGCGATCGCCTCCGCCGCCGCGAAGTAAATCCCGGAACCGTTGCCGATGTCACTTCGCCACTTCACCGATCTTTCCGCCGTTTCCGAAGGCGATTTGCGCTTCATGCTGACCGACGCGGTGGCGCGCAAGGAGCGCCTCAAGGCCGGGGAGCGCTCGAAGCCGCTCGAAGGCAAGGTGCTGGCCATGATCTTCGACAAGCCGTCGACGCGCACGCGGGTGTCCTTCGACGTCGGCATGCGCCAGCTTGGCGGCGAGACCATCATGCTGACCGGCACCGAGATGCAGCTCGGTCGTTCCGAGACCATCGCCGACACCGCCAAGGTGCTGTCGCGCTATGTCGACGCCATCATGATCCGCACCACCTCGCACGAACGGCTGCTGGAGCTGACCGAGAACGCCACCATTCCGGTCATCAACGGGCTGACCGACGATACCCATCCATGCCAGCTGATGGCCGACATCATGACCTTCGAGGAGCATCGCGGTCCGGTTGCCGGCAAGACCATTGCCTGGACTGGCGACGGCAACAACGTGCTGCATTCGCTGCTCGAGGCGTCGGCGCGGTTCCGCTTCAACCTCAATGTCGCCGTACCCGAAGGCAGTGAGCCGGCGCAGAAGCATATCGACTGGTCGCAGGCGAATGGCGGCAAGCTGCACTTCACGCGCTCGCCCGAGGAGGCCGTCGACCAGGCCGACTGCATCGTCACCGATTGCTGGGTGTCGATGGGGCAGGAGCATCGCGCCCGTGGTCACAACGTGTTCTCGCCCTATCAGGTCAATGCCAAGCTGATGGCCAGGGCGAAGCCAGACGCATTGTTCATGCACTGCCTGCCTGCTCATCGCGGCGAGGAAGTGACCGACGAAGTCATCGACGGCCCGCATTCGGTGGTCTTCGACGAGGCCGAGAACAGGCTCCACGCCCAGAAGGCCGTGCTTGCCTGGTGTTTGGGCGCTTGAAGTGTCTCGGTGCTTGAAGTGTCTGGGCGCTTGATCTGCGGGGGCGCGATGCCTATCTGCGCCGCATCACGCAAATCAAGCGCGTTTGGACGCATGCTCCCGAGAGGACGGCATGGCCGCGCCCCGGAGCTTTGTCATGTTGGAAACGTATCAAGTGACTGAACACCACCCCAAACTCGGCGAGTTCGGCTACGCCGGCGACGATCACGTCGTGCCCTTCGAGGTCGGCCCGCTCGACGTGCGTGGCCGCACGGTCCAGCTCGGGCCGATGCTCGACGCCATCCTGAGCCGCCACGATTATCCCGAGCCGGTCGCCCGCCTGCTCGCGGAAGCCTGTGTGCTGACGGTGCTGCTCGGCACTTCGCTCAAGTTCGAGGGCAAGTTCATCCTGCAGACCCGCACCGACGGGCCGGTCGACATGCTGGTGGCGGACTTCTCCACGCCCTCTGCCCTGCGCGCCTATGCGCGCTTCGACGCCGATCGGCTCGAGGCTTTGGTCGCGGTCGGCGAGACATCGCAGCAGACGCTGCTCGGCAGCGGCGTTCTGGCGCTGACCATCGACCAGGGCGCCCACACGCAGCGCTATCAGGGCATCGTTCAGCTCGACGGCGAAACGCTGGAAGACGCCGCGCGCACCTATTTCCGCCAGTCGGAACAGATCCCGACCGATATCAGGCTGTCGGTGGCCAAGCTGTTGACGCCCGGCCCTGGCGGCGCGCGCGAGCAATGGCGTGCCGGCGGCATCCTGGCGCAGTTCCTGCCGCAATCGCCCGAGCGCATGCGCGTTCCGGACCTGCCCGGCGGCGATGGCGATCCGCGCGAGGAGATCCATGATCCGGCCGACAATTCCTGGCAGGAGTTGCTGGCGCTGCTCGGCACCATCGAGCCGACCGAACTCATCGATCCGACGATCGGCGCCGAACGGCTGCTCTATCGCCTGTTCCATGAGCACGGCGTGCGCGTCTTCGGCGGCGTTCCCGTCGCCGACCAGTGCTCATGCTCGCGCGACAAGATCCGCGGCATCCTCGAGGGCTTCTCCGCGCAGGAGATCAAGGACAGCACCGAGGATGGCGGCATCCACGTCGCCTGCGAGTTCTGCTCGAAGCAATATGACTTCGACCCGGCGGAATTCGCGGCGCAATGAAGGAACCGGCTTTCTCTCCATGGAACGGGGAGAAAGCCGCTAATTCACCGTCCGCCGCGTTCCTGGCAGGTCGAGTGAAAATGCCGGAATGGCGATGTCGAAGGTCTCGCCGCGCTTGTTGCGCATCGTGTAGCGGCCGACCATGATCCCTGACGGGGTCGAGAGCGGGCAGCCGGACGTATACTGATAGCTGTCGCCGGGATTGAGTTCAGGCTGGTCGCCGACGACGCCCGGCCCACTCACTTCCTCGATCCGGCCGGTGCCGTCGGTGATATGCCAATAACGCGACAGAAGCTGCACGAACTCGTCCGACTGGTTGTCGATCGTTATCTGATAGCCCCAGACATAGCGGTTCTCCGAAGGATCCGAGCGGTCCTCGAGGTAGAACGGCCTGACCTGCACTTCGATGTTGCGCGTGACGGCGCTATACATAAACGGCTCCAAACTGATCCGGTAATTTCGGCGCTCCCGGCGGGCAGGTCAACATGCGCGTCTTGTCGCGCCCGGCCTTGAAAGGCAGGTGCCGGCAAAGAATGTCATTTAAGTGACACAGGACAATGGTGGTGTGCGCCAAGCGGGCGACTCGACGCTCTGTCGAACTGTTGAAAACGGCCACAAAGCCGGCCGTCTTTTCTGGAGTGACCAGATCTCGATGGAACTCACTCTCATAGCCGCCTCGCTTTCGACTGCTCTCATTCTCTCAAATGCCGCCAGCATTTCGCTTGCCGCTTCGCAGCTGAAGCGGCGAACCACGGTCGCCCCGCCCGACGGCAAATCGCAGCCGGTGTCGATTGTCATACCATCGCGTGGTGTCGAGCCGTTCACGCACGAGACACTGGAACGCGCCTTCTCGCTCGACTGGCCGCGCTACGAACTGATCTTCTGCGTCGCCCATGCCGACGATCCGGTCGTCAAACTGATAAACAGGGCAATTGCCCGGTTTCCCAAAGTGCCGGCCCGGCTGTTGATCGGCGACGACCGCGTCAGCGCCAATCCCAAACTCAACAACTGCGTCAAGGGCTGGGAAGCGGCGCGCCACAACTGGGTCGTTCTTGCAGACTCCAACGTGCTGATGCCCAGGGATTACATCCAGCATTTGATGGCGGCGTGGCGAGCCGATACCGGCCTTGTCTGCTCGACGCCGATCGGCTCGCGTCCCGACGGTTTTTGGGCCGAGGTCGAATGTGCCTTCCTCAACACGCTGCAGGCCCGCTGGCAATATGCCGGCGAGGCGCTCGGCCTTGGCTTCGCCCAGGGCAAGAGCATGCTGTGGAACAAGCCGATGCTGGATGCCAGCGGCGGCATTCGCGCGCTGGCCGCCGAGATCGCCGAGGACGCCGCCGCGACCAAGCTGGTGAACGGCCTCGGCCTGCGCGTCAATCTCGTCGCTTCGCCCTTCGAGCAGCCGCTCGGCCGGCGCACGCTTGGCGAGATCTGGTCGCGCCAGGCCCGCTGGGCGCGCCTGCGCCGTGTCACCTTCCCGCTGTTCTTCGCGCCCGAAATCCTCACTGGTGCTGTGGTGCCGCTGGCGCTTGCGCTGGTCGCGGCGGCAGGCGCCGGCTTCAGCCTCTGGGCAACCGCGCTTACCGTGTTGGCGGCCTTCTATCTTCCGGAATGCGCCCTGGCCTGGTCCAAGGGCTGGTACCTGTCGCCGCGCATGGTCGCGGCGATCATGGTGCGCGACCTGATCCTGCCGGCGATGTGGACGCGCGGCTGGCTCGGCGGCGCCGTCGACTGGCGCGGCAATGCGATGATCATCCGCACCAAGGCGGCCGAACTGGAGGAGACGCCGTCAAGCGCCTGATCGCGCCTGCTCGACGGACCTGCTTGGCTGTCTCTCTATTTGGCCGCCCTCAACGCCTGCGCGATGTCTTCCAGAAGGTCGTCGGTATCCTCCAGGCCGACCGACAGCCTGAGCGTACCTGGCCCGATGCCGAGTTCGGCGCGCGCCTCCTCGCTCAAATTCTTATGCGTCGTCGTCGCTGGATGGGTGATCAGGCTCTTGGCATCGCCGAGATTGTTCGAGATCAGAACGATGTCCAGCGCATTCTGCAAGGCGAAGGCCGCCTGCTTGCCACCCTTGACGTCGAGGCAGATCAGCGTCGAACCGCCCGACATCTGCTTCTTGACGATATCAGCCTGCGGGTGGTCGGCACGGCCGGGATAGATGACGCGGGCGATCTGTGGCTGCTCGGCCAGGAAATCGGCGATCCTGCCGGCGCTTTCCGTCTGCTGGCGCACGCGCACCGGCAGCGTCTCCAGTCCCTTCAGCAGCGTCCAGGCATTGAACGGCGACAGGCTGGGCCCCGTGTGGCGGAAATAGTCGTGCAGGTTCTCGTCGATCCACTTCTTGTCCGACAGGATAACGCCGCCCAGGCAACGGCCCTGGCCGTCAATGTGCTTGGTGGCCGAATAGACGACAATGTGGGCGCCGAGCTGCAGCGGCTTCTGCTGCAGCGGCGTGGCGAAGACATTGTCGACGACGAGCCGCGCACCGATTGAATTGGCCAGCGATGCGACGGCTGATATGTCGACCACTTCCAGCGTCGGGTTGGTCGGGCTTTCCAGGAAGAACAGCTTGGTATTGGGCTTGACCGCTCTTTCCCAGTTGGCGATGTCGGTGCCGTCGACCAGCGTCGCTTCGATGCCATATCGCGGCGCCAGCGTCTCGACCACCCAGCGGCAGGAGCCGAACAGCGCGCGCGCCGCCACGATATGGTCGCCGGCCTTGACGCTGCACAAGAGTGCCGCCGTCACCGCCGCCATGCCCGACGCCGTGGCGCGCGCATCCTCGGCACCCTCCAGCGCGCACATGCGCTTTTCGAACATGTCGACCGTGGGATTGGCGTAGCGCGAATAGATGAAGCCTGGTTCCTCGCCCTTGAAACGGGCCTCCGCCGCCTGCGCCGTCTCGTAGACATAGCCCTGGGTGAGGTACATTGCTTCCGACGTCTCGCCGAATTGGGAACGCAAGGTTCCGCCGTGGACGAGGGCTGTCTGTGGCTTCCAGTCGCGCTTCTTGTTGCTCATTGCTTTGTTCCAGACACAAAAAAACCGGCCGCGAAAGTCGCAACCGGTCCATACGGCCTTGCGGCCAACGGTCCTTTAGCGACTTGTTTAACGTGGCTGCAAGCCGACCGGCCAAATCACCACGGGATAACGACCCTTTAGACCCGTCCCACGCTTGCGTCAATTGCTGGCTTCATTAAGAGGTTTGTGCGACAAGAAAATCGTCGGCCAGGAGCGCAGCCTTGCGGCAGACAGGCATTCTTCCCGATCAGGACATTGCGGCGCTGTTCCAGTCCGGCGCGCTGAAGTCGCCGCGCGCGCTCGGTGCCGACCAAATCCAGCCGGCGAGCCTCGATCTCAGGCTCGGCGACACGGCCTGGCGGGTGCGGGCTTCCTTCCTGCCGGGCCCCAACCACACGGTTTCGGAAAAGCTCGATCGCCTGAAGCTGCACGAGATCAATCTTGCCGAAGGCGCTGTGCTGGAAACCGGCTGCGTCTACATCGTGCCGCTGCTCGAAAGCCTGGCGCTGCCGGCGGAGATTTCGGCCTCGGCCAACCCGAAGAGCTCGACCGGCCGGCTCGATATCTTCACCCGTGTGATGACCGACCGCGGCCACGAGTTCGACAAGATCGCCGCCGGCTACAACGGTCCGCTCTATCTGGAAGTCAGCCCGCGCACCTTCCCGATCGTCGCGCGCACCGGTTCGCGCCTGTCGCAGATCCGCTTTCGCACCGGCAATGCACTGCTCTCGGAAGCCGAATTGCATGAACTGCACCGTGCCGAGATGCTGGTCGCCACCGAACCGCCGAACATTTCCGGCGGCGGCATCGCTCTGTCGATCGACCTCAACGGCGACAGTGATGGGCTGGTCGGCTATCGAGGCAAGCATCACACCGGTCTCGTCGACGTCGACAAGCGCGCCGCGCAGGATGTCGTAGATTTCTGGGAGCCGATCCACAAGAGCGGCGCCGGCGAACTGGTGCTCGATCCCGACGAGTTCTACATCCTCGTCAGCCAGGAAGCCGTGCATGTGCCGCCGCTCTATGCAGCCGAGATGACGCCCTTCGATCCGCTCGTCGGTGAATTCCGTGTTCACTATGCTGGCTTCTTCGATCCGGGCTTCGGCCATTCGGCGTCCGGCGGCACCGGCAGCCGGGCGGTGCTCGAAGTGCGCAGCCACGAAGTGCCGTTCATCCTCGACCATGGCCAGATCGTCGGCCGGCTGGTCTACGAGCACATGCTGAAGCGGCCGCAGGCGCTTTACGGCACCGACCTCGGCTCCAACTACCAGGCGCAGGGCCTGAAGCTGTCCAAGCATTTCCGCGCCGCGCGCTGAGCTCCGATTACCACCAGGTAAAATACTTGCCTGCGCTGGCACATCATGCTTGGCTGGCTTGTCGGTCGCCGGGATGCGGCGCTCAAGGGGAACAAGAAAATGCAGATTTCAAAATGGATCCTATCGGCGGCAGGCGCTGCCATGTTGGCGATGGCGGCCGGCTCTCTGTCGGCGCAGGCTGCCGAGAAATTGAAAATCGGCACCGAGGGCGCCTATCCGCCGTTTAACACCATCACCTCTGACGGCAAGGTTGTCGGCTTCGATATCGACATCGCCAATGCGCTGTGCGCGCAGATGAAGGTCGAGTGCGAAATCGTCACCCAGGACTGGGATGGCATCATCCCCGCCCTGCAGGCCAAGAAGTTCGACGCCATCATCGCCTCGATGAGCATCACCGAAGAGCGCAAGAAGCAGGTCGCCTTCACCAACAAATATTATACGACGCCGCTCGCCCTGGTCGCCTTGAAGGACAGCGACATCGCCTCCACCGAACCTGCGGCACTTGCCGGCAAGACGGTCGGCGCCCAGGCTGCGACCACGCAGGCCACCTATGACCAGGATGTCTATGGCAAGGCAGGCGCGGAGGCAAAGCTCTACCCGACCCAGGAGGAAGCGATCACCGACCTGCAGAACGGCCGGCTTGACGCTGTGATCTCGGACAAGTTCGTGCTGATGGACTGGATGAAGAAGGCGAGCGACGGCTGCTGCAAGATGATTGGAGACGTCAAGGGTACGGAGACGCAAGCCGGCATCGCCGTGCGCCTCGAAGACACCGCACTGCGCGACAAGCTCAACGCGGCCATCGACGCCATCGTCGCCGACGGCACCTACAAGAAGATCCAGGCCAAATATTTCGACTTCGATATCTATTGAGGGATTGAGGCTGCCAATCTCCCCCCTCGTGGGGGAGATGCCCGGCAGGGCAGANTTCGACTTCGATATCTATTGAGGGATTGAGGCTGCCAATCTCCCCCCTCGTGGGGGAGATGCCCGGCAGGGCAGAGGGGGGCGCGAAGGATCGCGGCCTTTCTTCAAGATGCCGGGAATAGCCTGAAGACAGAATTGTTTCGATTGAGACGCTGGCGGGACAGCGCCCCCCTCTGGCCTGCCGGCCATCTCCCCCACAAGGGGGGAGATCACTCCATCACAAAGCCCTGACCGCCACCTTCATCGGCTGCTCAATCTCGAGCGGGTTGCGTAGCGGCAGGCCGAAATCCCCGGCCTCGATCTCGAATACGTCGCCGGCTTCGGTCTTGATGCCGTCGGCGAAGGACAGCGTCGCCGTGCCGAACATGTGCACATGCACGTCGCCGGGCTGACGGAAGGCCGAGTATTTGAAGTGGTGATGTTCGAGATTGCCGATGGTGTGCGACATGTTCGCTTCGCCCGACAGGAACGGCTTTTCCCACAGCGTCTTGCCGTCGCGCACGATACGCGACATGCCGCGGATGTCCGATGGCAGGTCGCCGATCAGGATCTCGGGTCCGAAGGAGGCGTTGCGCAGCTTGGAATGGGCGAGGAAGAGATAGTTGACGCGCTCGGTCACGTGGTCGGAAAACTCGTTCGACAGCGTGAAGCCGACGCGGAACGGGGCACCGTCGTCACCGATGACATAGATGCCGGCCACCTCGGGTTCCTCGCCGGCGTCTTTGGCGAAGGCCGGTGACAGCAGCGCGGCACCCGGCGCCACGGCCATCGTGCCGTTGCCCTTGTAGAACCATTCCGGCTGCACGCCGGTCTGGCCTTTCGCGGGCTTGCCGCCTTCCAGGCCCATCCGGAACATCTTCATGGAATCGGTGAGCTGCTCCTCGCCGTCGGTGCTGAGCTTCTTGTGCATGGAATCGCGCGTCGCGGCCGAACCGAGATGCGTCAGCCCGGTGCCGGTCAGATGCAGGTGCGCCGGATCGGGGTGATTGATCGGCGACAGGAGCCGCCCCTTCTTGTAGGCGGCGTCGAGATCGACCGTCTCGCCAAGTCCCTTGCGCTCGATCAGCGCGACGAGGCCGGTGCCGGTGCGGGCAGCCTCCATCGCCAGCGAATAGACGCTGCGCGCCCCGTTGATGATCCGGGTCTTGCCGCCGCTGCGGGCAACGACACGGATGGTCTCGGCGTCGTCGAGAATCTGCGAGATCAGCATGATCAATCCTCTCTCATGTGCCTTGGCATGGCTGCCGGTGCGGCAAACCTTCCCAAGCGCGGCCGGAACGTCGTCCGTGCCACGGGTGAAATTCTCCGTTCGGATTGCGCTCGCGGGGCCTGGTTCCTTGAGGGAACTTCTTCATGCCGGCGGGTTGCCGACAGCGCCGCGATGTGACCCGTATGCCTTCCTCGTTGCCCTTGCTGGAGCGGTTCGACCCGCTCCCGGTATTTTTTTGTCCCTACGCAATTCCTGTGGGAAAACCGCGACGCACTTTTCCTGGAATTGCTCCTGTCAGGCCTTGTTCTTGTTGTAGACGTCGAAGATCACGGCGCCGAGCAGCACCAGACCTTTGACCACCTGCTGCCAGTCGACATTGACGCCCATGATCGACATGCCGTTGTTCATCACGCCCATGATGAAGCCGCCGACCACGGCGCCGATGACCTGGCCGACGCCCCCCATCGCCGAGGCGCCGCCGATGAAGACGGCGGCGATGACGTCGAGTTCGCTGCCCAGGCCTGCCGCCGGCACGGCCTGGCCGAGGCGGGCCGCGATGATCAGGCCGCCGAGCGCCGACAGCACGCCCATATTGATGAACACCAGCAAAGTCAGCCGCTCGGTGTTGATGCCCGACAGTTGCGCCGCCTTGGGATTGCCGCCCATCGCGTAGATACGGCGGCCAATGGTCATGCGCTTGGTGACGAAGACGAACAGCGTGATCAGCACGCCCATGACGAGCAGCACCACCGGCAGGCCCCGGTAGCTGGCGAACTCATAGACCAGGAACAGCGCCAGCGCGCTGGCGACCAGCGTCTTGACGATGAACAGCGGGAAGGGCTCGGCCTCGTAGCCATGACGTTCGCGCTTGCGCCGCGTCCTTACCCCGAAATAGGCATAGGCCAGCACGGCGATCAGGCCGAGCACGACCGTCGTCATGTGCAGGGTCACGCCGCTGCCCAGGATGGTCTTGCCGGCCGCGTTCACTACCGGCGGGACAAGCGTCAGCGGGCCGATCACGTCAGGGATAAAGCCGGAGCTGAGCATTTTGAAGTCGTCCGGAAGCGGGCCGACCGAAGAGCCGCCGCCGAGCAGCGCCTGGCAGATGCCGCGGAAGATCAGCATGCCGGCCAGCGTGACGATGAAGCTCGGTATCCGGTGATAGGCGATCCAATAGCCTTGCGCCGCGCCGATCAGGCCGCCCACGATCAGGCAGATGATCGAAACCACCAGCGGATTGCTGAGCGGCCCGAGCTGCCAGATAACCATCATGTTTGCCGCCAGCGCGCCGATGAAACCGGCGACCGACCCGACGCTGAGGTCGATATAGCCCGATACGATGACCAGCAGCATGCCCAGCGCCATCACGATGATGAACGAGTTCTGCTGCACCAGGTTGCTGAGGTTGACCGGCTTGAACAGCGTTCCCGAGGTGGTGAACTGGAAGAACAGCATGATGACGATCAGCGCGATAATCAGGCCGTATTCGCGCAGGTTCGTCGCCAGCGCCGACACGGCGATGCGTGGACGCTGTTCTTCGGCGATGTTGCCCTGTGGGGCGGGGGCGCTATCGGTGCTCATGCTGCTTTTCCTTCTCCCCGGACGATGGCGCGCATTATTTTTTCCTGGCTCGCGTCCGCCGCGGGCATTTCGCCCACGATGCGTCCTTCGTTCATGACGTAGATGCGGTCGGTAATCCCGAGCAATTCCGGCATTTCCGACGAGATGACCACGATCGCCTTACCTTCCGAGGCAAGCCGCGCGATGATCGTGTAGATTTCGTATTTGGCACCGACGTCGATGCCGCGCGTCGGTTCGTCGAGGATCAGCACGTCAGGGTCGGCGAACAGCCATTTCGACAGCACCACCTTCTGCTGGTTGCCACCGGAAAGATTGCCGGTCAACTGATAGACACTGGACGCACGGATATTGGTCTTCTTGCGATAGTCGTTGGCAACGGCGAGTTCGCGCATGTCGTCAATGACGCTGTGGCGCGACACGCCGCCGAGATTGGCAAGCGTTATGTTGTGCTTGATATGGTCGATGAGGTTGAGACCGTAGGTCTTGCGGTCCTCGGTGACGTAGGCAATGCCGTGTTGGACCGCCTTGCTTACCGACGAGACATCGACCGGCTTGCCCTTGAGCAGCACCTCGCCGGTGATGCGGCGGCCATAGGAGCGGCCGAAAAGGCTCATCGCGAATTCGGTGCGCCCGGCGCCCATCAGCCCGGCAATGCCGACCACCTCGCCCTTGCGCACATTGATGTCGATGCCCTTGATCACCTGCCGTTCGGCGTGGAGCGGGTGATAGACCGACCAGTTCTTCACCTCGAACACGACCTCGCCGATCTTGGGCTCGCGCGGCGGATAGCGGTCATCGAGCGAACGGCCGACCATCGAGGTGATGATACGATCTTCGCTGATATCCTTCTTGGCCAGCGTCTCGATGGTGCGTCCGTCACGGATGACCGTTACCTTGTCGGCGACCCGGTTGATCTCGTTGAGCTTGTGCGAAATCAGGATCGAGGTCATGCCTTGCCGCTTGAATTCGAGCAGAAGATCGAGCAGCGCCTGGCTGTCTTTTTCGCTGAGCGACGCGGTCGGCTCATCGAGGATCAAAAGCTTGACGTCCTTGCTCAGCGCCTTGGCGATTTCGACCAGCTGCTGCTTGCCGACGCCGATATTGGTGATCAGTGTCTTGGGGTCCTCCTTGAGGCCCACCTTCTTCAACAGCGCGCCGGTGCGCGCCTCGTTGGCATCCCAGTCGATCACGCCGTAGCAGGCGTGTTCGTTGCCGAGGAAGATATTTTCAGTGATCGACAGCATCGGTACCAGCGCAAGCTCCTGGTGGATGATGACGATGCCCTTGTGTTCGCTGTCATGGATGCCTTTGAACTGGCATTCCTGGCCCTGGAAGATGATCTGGCCATCATACGTGCCTGCGGGATAGACGCCCGACAGGACCTTCATCAGCGTCGACTTGCCGGCGCCGTTCTCTCCGACCACGGCGTGGATCTCGCCTTCCTCGACGCTGAGGTTGACGTTCGACAGCGCCTTCACGCCGGGGAACGTCTTGGTGATGTCGCGCATCTCCAAAATCGTCGAGGTCATGGGCAATAATTCTCCTGCGAGGTCCGCAACAATACCGGGGTCGCTGGTGAACGAAAAGGGGCCCTGCGTTGCGCAGGACCCCTGGCTTTGCAACCGAAATTACTTCAGGTCTTCGGCCTTGATGTAGCCGGAGTCGACGACCAGCTTCTGGTAGTTCGACTTGTCGACTTCGTGCGGCGTCAACAGGATCGAGGGAACGACCTTGACGTCGTTGTTGTAGGTCTTGGTGTCGAGGCCGTCAGGCTTGCCGCCCGAGAGCACCTTGTCGACCAGACCGACAGTGGCCTTGGCCAGGTCGCGGGTGTCCTTGAACACGGTCGAGTACTGTTCGCCCGTGATGATCAGCTTGACCGAGGCGGTCTCGGCGTCCTGGCCGGTCACGATCGGCCAGGGCTGTGCGTCGGTGCCGTAACCAACGGCGCGCAGCGAGGCGGTGATGCCGCGCGACAGGCCGTCATAGGGCGACAGAACGCCATCGACGCGGCTGCCGTCCGAATAGTTGGCCGACAGGAGGTTGTCCATGCGCGCCTGGGCGGTGGCTGCCAGCCAACGCAGCGTGCCGACCTTGTCCATGCCCATCTGGCCGGACTTGATCTTGATCGAGCCGTCGTCGATCAGCGGCTGCAGGACGGAAATCGCGCCGTTGTAGAAGAAGAAGGCGTTGTTGTCGTCGGGCGAGCCGCCGAACAGTTCGACGTTCCACGGCTTGGTGTTCGGGAAGCGTTCCTTGAGGCCCTTGACCAGCGAATTCGCCTGGATCACCCCGACGCCGAAATTGTCGAAGGTGGTGTAATAGTCGACATTGGCGGTCTTCTTGATCAGGCGGTCATAGGCGACCACGACGACGCCCGCGTCAGCGGCCTTCTGCAGCGCATCCGAAAGCGTGGTGCCGTCGATCGAGGCGATGATCAGCGCCTTCGGGCCCTTGGTGATTTCGTTTTCCAGCTGGCTGAGCTGGTTGGGGATGTCGTCCTGCGCGTACTGCAGGTCAACGGTGTAGCCAAGAGCCTCGAGCTGGGACTTGACGGCATCGCCGTCATTGATCCAGCGCTGCGAAGTCTTGGTCGGCATCAGCACGCCGACAAGACCCTTGTCGGCCGCGTGTGCCGAATAGGTCATGGCAGCGATGCCAAGCGCCGCGACTGCGGCCAGTGTCTTGATGATTTTCACATAACTCTCCCTGTTTGATGGACGCGGCACCCCGGGGGTCGCGGGCCGCGCAATCGTGCAGAAGCGCCAAGGCACTGCTGCCGTCATATCGATCTCCGGTATCCTCCCATGGTCCCGAACCGCTGATTTCAATCGATACGATTTCATCGTCGGCGACTGTCACGTCTCGGAACGCGCGAAGGGTGTGGCTCTTTGCCATAACTGTCAAATGCGATCTTTGATGGTTGCTATACCGGGACTGATATATGTTGGATCCAGGAACACGATATTGGCGAGTTAGGGGCATTCGTGGCGACATTGCGCAATCCCGGTGGAATTTCAGAGGGTTACAACGAGCTGCCCGGTGACGGCGAGACCCTGCTGCGCAGCGGTCTCAGCCTGCGTCACATGCGCATGATCGTGGCCTTGGACGATCACGGTCGGGTGAGCGCGGCTGCCCAGGTCATGAACATCTCGCAACCGGCGGCTTCGCGCATGATCGCCGAGATGGAGGCGGTGCTGGAGGTCAAGCTGTGCGAAAGGCTGCCGCGTGGCGTCACGCTGACGCCCTACGGCAAGGCGCTGGCGAGGCGTGCGCGCTCGATCCTGCTGGAGATGCGCGAGGTCGATCGCGAGATCTCCGAGCTCAAGGCGGGCAAGGGCGGCTCGGTGTTCCTGGGTGCCGTGACGGCGCCGGCGATCGAACTGGCGGTGCCGGCGATTCGCGAAATTCGCCGCATCTATCCGCGCATCGAGATCACCATGCAGGTCGAGACCTCGAATGTGCTGGCGCGCGAACTTATTGCCACGCGCCATGATTTCATCATTGCGCGCATTCCTGACGACCTGAACCCACGGCTGTTCGAATCCCGTGTCATCGGCGTCGAGAAAGCCTGCCTGATCGTGCGCCGCGGCCACCCGCTCACCAGGGGCAGCGTGGTGCGGCTGGAAGATACCGCCGCCTATGACTGGGTCTTTCAATCGGGCGGTTCGCCCTTGCGCCAGGCGATGGAGAGCAATTTCCTCAACCGCAACATCGCGCTTCCGGACCGCATCCTCAACACCAGCTCGCTGCTCTTGACGCTGGTCATGGTCGCGCAGTCCGACGCCATCGCCCCGGTCTCGATACAGGTCGCGAAATTCATCCAGAATCCCGACGGACTCGCCGGCGCCATCGACGTCGTCCAGACCGAGTTCGACATCGAGGTCAGGCCCTACAGCCTGATCACGGTCAGGAATCGCGTGCTGTCGCCGGCCGCCAAGATGCTGCACGATTTTATCCTGCGCGAAGTGGGATGATGGAACGCGAATCGAGCTCGCGCGTTCAGTCCAGTCGGCATGCTCGCTGGAGCCCGTTTTGGGCGAGGGAACGAGGCGCCGGTAGTCAACAAGTCGGGAGGTTTTTGATGGAACGTCGGTTATTTCTCACTGGAATGCTTGGCGTTGCGGGGGCAGTTGCGTTTGCAAGCGTAGCCGGACCCGGCCGCGCGGTTGCCGGTATTCCCCAAGGCAACGGTATTCCCCAGGGCAACGGTATTCTCGATGAACTGGACAAGCCTGATCCGGCTGTCTTCGAAGACGACGACCAGGTCGAGGTGGAGCAGATATCCCATCGCCGATGGTATCGCCGCCACCATCGCCATGGCGGACGACGTCGCGTCTGGAGAAGGGTCTGCCGTCGTTATTGGCGCCATGGCCGTCGCCGTGTCCGCTGCTGGCGTGAGCGCGTCTGGGTCGGCATCTGGCTGTAACGGACCGCGAGTTGAAGGCCGGCCACCGCTGCGGTGGCCGGGTGCCTTGTTGATTGGGGACGTATGCAGGGGCCAGACCTGTGCGTCGCACCCAGCGACGGAATTGGCCGGCCTGTTTAGCCTAAGACTGCTTAGCCGAAGATCGAATTGACGGAATCATATTAGAGACTACTAATTGGCCTGTTGTTAGACGGAGGTGACCATGCCGAGGAGCCATCGAGGCGCAGAACCGTATCCCGCAATGCCGGCCATACGCTTACAGGCAGGGGGCAACCGGCACGCATGAAAGGTGTGGCGATACTGACCGAGGCCCGTAGCGGCTCAGAATGGCTTGGCAGCCTCGCAAACAGCACCGGATTGTTAGGCAACTCAGCCGAATGGCTCGACACGGCCAATCTGGGTTTCAAGCCGAAATCCTTCGATGAACTCCTGTCTGCCGTCATCGATCGCGGCGGGACCGCGAATGGCAGGTTCGCCGTAAAACTGTTTCCACGCCACCTTCACTGGTCGCAGGCGAAACATGGAGCCGACTTCCTTGCCGAATGTGTCCGGCGCCATACCATGGGTTTGATCCTGCTGGAACGGCGCGACCGCCTTCGTCAGGCGATTTCCTACTGCCGGGCAAAGGCGTCTGGCGGTTGGAGAAGCACGATGGACCGCGCGGATCTGGTTCCGCAATACGACTTCGCCGGTATCTGCCGGGCCTATTTCCTGATTGAGCAGAGCTATGCCTTCTGGGAGGCCTACTTGCGCCTCGCCGATTTGCCCCACGACCATTTCTTCTACGAAGATCTGCTGGATGATCCCCGTCCCTACGTCGCATCGGTTGCCCGGCAATTGTCGGTTGAGATGCCCGACTGCGAGTTCAAGACGAATTTGCGGTTGCAGCGGGACACGCATACCGAAGAGTGGGTGGAGCGTTTCCAGGACGACGCCCGATCCGGAGACGTGCTGGCCCACCTCCCCGAACAGGTGGCGCCGCGCAACTTCGAGAATTTCACCCGGTTCCTTCTCAAGAAGCAGATGCGAATAGGCCAGGCTTAGACTTGCCGCGGCGCCCACTGGTTTCCGGAGCCAAATCAGGCGCAAACCCTTCGGACATATGCTGGAGCGGGTAGCGGGAATCGAACCCGCGCGTTCAGCTTGGGAAGCTAGCCCTTTCGACCGGATTCCAACGAATACCGTGTAAAATCGGGCAAATAGCGCTTGTTTGAAATCAATGGGTTACCGTCGAAATGTAAAACCGTCGGACGGTTACAATGCCGCGGTTCTTCCCAGCGCAAGGGGTCAGTGGCTGTCGTGATCGGCAACCAAGTTGCAGCGTCCATCCGTCCCGAAAAACAAACCTCTGCCGGCCCCCTCTTTCCACCAACCATTTCCGGAGGCAGAGCGACGCAGACTGACCACGCCGAAACGCCACGCGCTCTTGTCGCCCTGGTAGGGCTGCAAGGAGAATAAATCTTCGTAGTGCGGCACCGGCCAGGTGTGATCCAGCACATCCCAGTCGCCTATCTTCCCACCAAGCCACATATCAAAATGATCTCGAGTCTTTGTGGCGGGCGGATTCGGATAGAGGGCAATTAGATGGGCTGTTCCGTCAGGATCGAGCTTGGCAGGCAGCGATTCGACAATTTTTCGAAGCAGATCGGTCCCTTGCAGTCCGCCGCTCCAGAAATTGTCTCCTGGTTGCGCTGCACTATCAGGAGCGTAAGGAGGATTGGCCAAGAGGAGATCGCATGTTCCCTCGATTGAGTTGAACAAATCGCTTAAAATAAACTGTGCGTTGCTTTTGCCGTTAAGCATTGCATTGAACGTTGCAAACTCAACAGCGCGCGGATTGATGTCCGCGCCGATAACCGACGAACAATGATCTGCGGCCAGTATCGCGTGAATACCGGATCCTGTCCCCAAATCGACTGCCCGCCGTCGTGGACTTCTTTTGACCAAGCCGCCGAGAACAAAGCTCTCTCCCCACAGCCACATGACCTGATTGATTGTGGAATTCTTGGCAGGATGGTCCGTTACAATGTAGCTGCCGTAGCAAGGAAATAAACACGCGTTCGCTTGCAGGACTCCGCCCGCACAGTCGGTCAGGAGGCCCATATCAAGCGCTGTATCGACGAACCTCGACGTAAGCTGTTTGGCAAAGAGGTTCGCGTTGACCTGACGGCCATCAATAAAGAGCGAAATAAGATTGTCGATGGGATCGTTTGCACGAGCGACCCAGTCGGGTCTCATCGAGGCCCAGAAATTAACCCCTAGGCGAGGAAAAACCCCCAGTCGCTTTGCGCAACTAGCGAGGTCAAAACTGCAACTGCGCAATTCGCTCACAAATTGCGTCATTCGTTCAGGTGCCACCGGGACCGGTGCAGCAACTTCGCGACAAATCGTCTGCAGTGTCGAGCTTGCTGGCTGTTCGGATCTAGCTGGCGGCGCTTCAGCCAAATGACCTGGCGGCGTATCCGCTTGCAGGAGGGCAATTATCTCATCTTTCTGATCGACAAGTGCCGATTTCAATTCCGCGTCGATTGCGCCCACAGGAGCACTGCATCTAAGCCGGGACCCTTCAACCCATAGGTTCACCTTGCGGCTACGCAAAATTGTTAGAAGCGTGCTGACGTCCATCATAGAGTGTTCCTGATACTGAACGTTACCTTCGAAGGATGAAGCTGGCCGCCGCTTCCTGGCGTTCTTTCGCCAGCGATCAGCCTGGTTGGCACCTTGATGACGCTGGACCTTGCCCACGCCCCTCACTCCCAAAGGAAGAATGCTTCCAAAGTGGCAGTGAGTCCAGATAAGTTTAGCTACGGCTAATGGGCAGGGTAAGCGTGATACGCCGTTGGACTAATTGTCCTTATGCTAGTTCCAGCTAATTTGCCCCGCGACGGGAATTCAAACCCTACTCCTCGTCAGCCTTATGACACTTAAGCCCGCTGGCCCCCTGGGCTTTTTTGTGCCCGGTCGACGGCGGTTTTATTTGACGGGCGGCACTGATCGGAAAACCAGCACATTGGGGCCGAACTCCCTCACCCAAGCCTCATCCCTGGTGCCGCTGCGGTAGGAGCTTCGACACAATGCCTTCGAGGCCATTCGCTCGGCCGCGAAGAACTCGGCGCCACCGCCTTCAAGGTACTGGCTGTACTGGATGACGCCGTCGGCGGGCTTTACCAGGTTCCACAGAATCACCTTGCGCTCGATCACCGGCAGCGGGCGCGGATCCTCGCCATCCTTGTGCAAGATGTCGAAGGCGACGAAGGCAAGCAGCTCGGCATTCCATGCCAATGCGCGATTGCATGGCGTGAAAGTTCGGCCGGCCGTCCGGCTCGGGCGCGATCATCTCGCCGTCGAGGATCAATGATTTCGCCGGCAGCTTCTCCACGGCGGCAACGATCGGCCAATAGCGCTTTGACCAGTCGTGCTCCATCTTGGTAAACGCCCGGCCGCCGGCCCCGTCGAGCACCAGCTGGGTGCGGTAGCCGTCATACATTTGCACAACCTATGAGGTCGTCGTCGGACGCGCGCTGTAGCGTCCAAGAGAGCGACTCGACCAAAAAGCGGAACGAAGCGGTAAAACTGCCTGTAATAACCACCCAATTTAGCTTGCTCCAAACCAGGCGCAAACCCTTGCGGCATATGCTGGAGCGGGTAGCGGGAATCGAACCCGCGCGTTCAGCTTGGGAAGCTGACAGGCTACCATTACATCATACCCGCGCAGCAGCCTCGTTACCATGAGGATTAGCCTCCGGGCAATCGCAAACCGGCTCCTGTCGCAAGTTGCGGCGGCTCAGCGGGTCCATGGCCCGCGGATTGCCCTTTTGCCTTCGCGACTTCGTTGCTCGCGGCAAAGCTCGGCCAGTATTTCGAGATGGCGAGCGCCGCTCCGGCGGTCGAGAAATGGCCGTAGTCGAAGTAGAGAAATTGCCTGGTGCCTGCATCGGCATAGGAACAGCCGGCCGCGTCACACAGATAGGCCAGCGGGTCGATGAAATCAGCGCCTTTGACGAATGGCAGCACTCGCTTGTTGATGTCCGGATCCATGGCCATAGGCCAGGACGTGTTCGTGGCATGCTCCCGCGTTGCGAAGAAAGCGATTTTCTGGACGTCGGCGACGAATTCCGGAGACTGGCCGATGACATAGACCTTGACGCCCATTTCGCGAAGCCGGTCGACTGTCTTCTGCAGGCCATCGAAGCCCCTGATCTGGTAGTCGCTCCAACGGCCGCTCAGGATCACCGCCTGGACATTGGCCTCCCGGATGATCGACAGGGCCCGTTCGTTGAAGCGGGTGCAGGCCGGCCGGGCATAGGAAAAATAGCTCAGGTCAGGTGGACAGCCGGCATAGGTGTATTGGATGACGTTGGCCTGGACCTTCTGCGCGTTGGCGTCGAGCCCCGGAACATAATGGGCTGCAAAGGAATCGCCCCACAGCAGCACATTGGTGGCAAAGCCCTGCGTGCGGGTGCAGTCGGCGAGGTTCCAGGTCTCGATCCGGGTCTCGCCTTCATTGAAACAGACGCCGTTGCGCCAGTCGCCGACGCGAATCCGTTCGGTCGAAAAATCCGGGAACCGTTGCGGAAAACCGTTGCCCAGCGCACCAGTCAGGCCAACGGCGCACAGCAGCGCGATCGCCGTCGCTGAAAAGGCGAAGATGGGCAAGGGGGCGGTGAACGCCCGTTTCTGGCGAAAGGGTTGCTCGACATATTTCCAGGAGAACGTCGCCAGGGCGAAGCTGGCCACCGTCATCGCGACGATCGTCGGCACTCCGATGGCCTTCAGGGAGAGATAGTGGACGAACGAGTTGATCGGCCAGTGAACCAGGTAGAGCGAATAGGAAATGAGGCCGACCCAGACCAGCGGGGCGAACCGAAGCACGCGGGTGGCAATGGGTGCCGGCCCTTCCGCGCCCGCGCGATCGGTGCCGGCATAGATGAGCAGCGCCGTTCCAACGCAGGGCAACAGGGCATTGTAGCCCGGAAACGGGTCGCTTTCCGAAATCGTCAGGAAACCGGCCGCGACAAGGACAAAGCCGGCCAGCCCGATCAGTTCCATCGCCAGCCGGCTGGCAAGCGCCGGAGGCCTTTTCAGCATCAGCATGGCGCCCAGCGCCAGTTCCCAGATCCGTGTCGGCAAAAGATAGAAGCCGGCGGTCGGCGCCAGCGTGGTTGCCATGACCGCGACGGCAAAGCTGCCGATGGCGATCGGCAGCAATATCGTCAGCCAGCGTTTCGAGGCATAGCGGTAGATCAGATACACAAGGATCGGAGCGAAGATGTAGTACTGCTCCTCGACCGAAAGCGACCATGTGTGCAGCAGCGGCCGCAGTGCGGCATCGATGGAGAAATAGTTGGTCGTCTTCCAAAAATAGATGTTCGACCAGAAGGTCGAGGCCGCGATCACGCTGAGACTGAATTCGTGTAGATCCGTCGGCAAAAGGATGAACCAGGCAGCAATGCTCGCGAGCACGATGACGAAGGTCAGCGCCGGCAGGATGCGGCGCGCACGGCGCCAGTAGAAGCGGCCGATCGAGAACTGGCCGCGCTCGAGATCGTCGAGCAGGCTGCCGCTGATCAGATAGCCCGATATGACGAAGAAGATGTCGACCCCGGTAAAGCCGCCGGGAATGGCGGACAGGCCGAAATGGAAGAGCACGACGGGCAGCACCGCGATCGCCCGCAGACCGTCGATGTCGCGCCTGTAGTTCATTTGACCGGTCCGGATGATGGGGTCGGCGGTGTTGGCTTGCCGCAGCTTGCTGCATCGCTCATGCGGCGACGTCCTGATATTGCGAAAAATGCCAGTTTGCTGGTCGCACAGATCTACCCTCTGTCGCGCAACTTTGCTGCACTGCAACATCGGTGTCAAGGCAAACCGGTGTTCGATTGATGAAGCCGATTGGCGCAGGCGTTGAAAGATCGGCGTTGAAAAATCGCCGTAAAAATCAGGCGCCGGGCAGGTAGATCACGGCATAGTCGTCCGCATAGGCCCGCTTCCAGCCCAATTCCGCGAAGAACGGTATGCGGGTATCGTCGGCTGTAAGCAGCGCCCAGCCAACAGCATATTTTTTCAGCTGGGCCTCGAGCCGCGGCTTTCCGTCGCTCTTGCCCGTCGCCTCATCGGCTTTCGTGAATCCGCCCAGGAACAGTTGGTCCGTCCTGCCGTCGATATAGGTCTTGATGTCATGGAAAATCAGCGTGCCGCCGAAATTGTAGGAGTTCAGCACGTTGCCTGTGAGGTGGTGATCCACGGCGAATGCCAGGGCGCCGCTGGCCGATGTCTTCGGGCTCGGTGCGACCTGATAGGCGCTGCCGAGGATCAAGACCGCACCGACCAGCAAGACAGCCATGGTGCCGCAGAGCATATGGAATCGGCTGGCCAAGAGCTTTTCCAGCCCGTCACGTTTTTCCGCCAACCAGGTCGTGGTTGAGAGCGAAGGATACTGCCATGCGACCTCGACCGCGATCACCAGGGGAATCAAAAGGAAAGGCAGATACACAAATCGCATATGGCTGAGATAGACATGCAAGGCGAAGACGATGAACATCGCCTTGGCCCAGCCGATCCGGAGCTTCGATACCAAAAGCCCGAAAAGCGCCAGCAGCATCACCGCTTCCTGGAAGAGGTGCTCCTGGGCATTGAATGGGCGCCACTCCAGGATGAGCGGCACCGCCTCGTTGCCATAGGCGACGGTGAACGTGGCCAGGATGGCCTTCACCCCATAGGGATGCATCAGGCTGACCAGTGGGCAGAGCAATCCGAACGCAACCCATTTTGCCAGAAGCGCCGGCTTCGACAGGCCGATCCGCGACAGCAGTTCCAGTCCGGCAAATCCAGCGATGACGTAGCTCAGGGTGAAGGTGGCGTGCAGGTTCGCCCACAAGACGACAAGCACGAGCAGCCACAGGGGCGGGGCTTTCTCTTCATGCGCGGCGCGAAACAGCATTGCCGTCCAGACGACGATGATCGGCAAGGTGAAGACGTGCGGGCGCGCCGTATAGATCGGAGCGACCAGGAAAGCCGCTGTGAAGGCCAGTGCTATCGCCAGGATCGGCTTCAGCCAGGCGCTGAGGAACCATCCCATCAGGAAGACCGTCAGGCCGACGGTGGCGATGATCAGCGTGACGACGCCATTCCAGCCGCCCGCATTGTAAGCAAGGGCCAGAAGCACCTGACCCAGCCATTCCTTGGCGATCCAGGGCTGGCCGGCGAACGTATAGGAATAGGGGTCGACGGTTGGAAACGTCCGGTTTGCCAGGAAGTCCAGCCCGACCTTCACTTGCCACCAATTGTCGGGATCCTGCAGGATCGCGCCGGCGAAGGCGGTGAGCACATAGGCCACGACGCACGCGCAGAGAAGGCAGAATATCAGCCTGATGCGTTGCGCGTCCCCCAGTGACGGCGACGCCGTCACGATCGCAGCGGCCTGTGTCATGTCGCAACTCCGGGTGACGGCGTCGCCATCACAATCGCTGCGGCTTGTGTCATGTCACGGCTCCAAGCGACGGCGTTGCCGTCGCGATGCTGCGGCCTCGGTCATGTCGCAACTCCGGGCCATTTCGCGTTCGTTGCGGCCACGGCATCATCCGCATCGCCAACGAAGACGAAACGGGACGAGCCGAGATAGAAGATGACGGTGTAGAGGCAGTTTCCAGCCAGATGGGCGAACGGGTTTTCGATGATGCCGGCGGACATGGCGGCGATCACTATGCCCAGATTGGCGCTATAGGCGACAATGAAGGTGATCGCGTATCGAACGGCTGTGCCGGGGCGAAAGCCGCCGGCAGTAGTGAATGTCCATCGGCGATTGAGGAAAAAGCCAAGGGTGAGGCCCGCTGCATAGCCTGCCGCGTTGGAAACGATGTCGCCCAGTCCCAGCCACAACCCGGTCAGGATGAGCGTGTATCCAAGCGCCGTGTTGAGCAGCCCGACGGCGCCAAAGCGCAGCATCCGCGAGAAATCAGACGGAAGAGCCGACCGCATCCTGTCCATGCCGTTCCCGTTGTATCCGGTCGACCTTCGCCTCAACCACGCGCGGCTCTTTTCGCCATCTCCTGCAGGCGATGGACGGGCAGGTCGCTGTCCTTGGCTGGCTGGTCGCGCGAAACGATTTCGTTGACGAAGTAGAGCGGCCGCCGCTTGGTCTCCATATACATGCGGCCGAGATACTCGCCGAATATGCCGAGCACCAGAAGCTGCACACTGCCCATGATCAGCATGATCGCGGCAAGGCTCGTCCAGCCGGGCACCACGTTGCCCCTGGACCATTCGAACAGCGTATAGCCGAGCACGACCAGCCCGAGCACGCCGAACATCATCCCCAGCAGCGAGGCGAACCGCAAAGGCACGATCGAAAAGCTGGTCATCGCGTCGACCGCCAGAAGAACCATCTTCTTCAACGGATAGTGGGTGGTGCCGGCAAAGCGCCGGTGCCTTTCATAGGGGAAGGCGACCTGCCTCAGCCCGATCCAGCTCACCATGCCGCGAATGAACCTGTAGCGTTCGGGCATCGCGTTCAAATGGTCCACCGCGCGGCGGCTCATCAGCCGGAAGTCTCCGGAGTCCTGCGCGATCTCGACATCGACCATCCGGCCCAGCAATCGATAGAACATCGAGGCGGAAGCCAGCTTGAACCAGCTCTCGCCGTCGCGCTTCATCCTCTGGCCGTAGACGACGTCGAAGCCTTCATCCATCTTCGCCATCATTGCGCCGAGCAGTTCGGGCGGATCCTGGAGGTCGGCGTCCAGAATGAGGATGCGCTCGCCGCGGCAGAATTCCAGCCCGGCGCTGAGCGCGATCTGATGGCCGTAATTGCGGGCAAGGTCGATGGCGACCACATGGTCGTCCTTTTCGGCCAGTTCGAAAATGGCCTCGCGGGTGCCGTCGGTCGCCCCGTCGATGACAAGCACGATCTCGTAGGAAGGGCTTTGCTCGAGGCATGCGGCACTGACGCGTCGATGAAGCTCGGCCACGCCGTCGCGCTCATTGTAGCATGGCACCACGACCGACAGCATGACTGTGCGGTGCGCGCCGATTTTTCCTGTTCCCGCCAAAGCCTGGCTCCCGCTCTTGGAACGGCAATAGCGGCAATTGGTTAGAAAACAGATAAGCCGGGATCGAGGGCGCTATCGAACGGCCGGGCGCGTCCTGCGCCGTCACGAACGGACCGACAGTTCCACGCCACGCACACTTTCTGCCGCGCGGGCCGCGCTGGCTTGATGGATAGCCGCCAAGCACGTATTTCTGGGCGGTGCCCGTGAGTCTGGGCATCTCAATCGGGAGACGGCCTTGTCCGCACTGACGCGTTTTCTCGGCGACTCGCCGTTCAGGGTGATCCTGAAGCTGCTGGTGGTCTCGTTCCTCGTCGGCCTTGTCATGAACGCCTTCGGCTGGTCGCCGATGGATGTCTTCTATGGCATCCAGAAGTTCTTCATGGATGTCTGGAACCTGGGCTTCCGCGCCATCGACCGCTTCCTTGGCTATATCCTGCTCGGCGCCGCGATCGTCGTTCCGGCCTTCATCCTGCTCAGGATCGCCAACTACCGGAAATAGGCCATGCTCGAAAAAGTTCGTCAGGCGTAGCCCGAGGCCACCTCGAACAGGATGGCGTGGCGCGCGGCAAGTGCCGGCACGTCCGTGGAATAACCGCCACCGATGACACCGCAGACGGGGATGCCGTCTGCGCGAAAATGGCCGATCACCATCTCGTCGCGGCTGCGCAGGCCGTTGTCGGAAAGCGCCAGCCTGCCAAGCCGGTCCTGCGCATGGACGTCGACGCCGGCATTGTAGAAAACGATGTCCCAATGCCGCATGGCCGACAGTTCCGGCAGGATCGCGGCGAGCCTTTCGAGATAGGGTGCATCGCCGGTGCCGTCGGGCAGCGCGACATCGAGGTCGGAGGCGATCTTGCGCACCGGGTAGTTGCGCTCGCCATGCATTGAAAAGGTGAACGCGCGCGGTTCATCGCCCAGAATGTCCGCCGTGCCGTCGCCCTGATGCACGTCGAGATCGACGACAAGGACGTTGTGCGCGGCACCCTCCGCGAGCAGCATCAGCGCGGCGACGGCGACATCGTTGAAGGTGCAGAAGCCGGCGCCTTGCGCGTGCCGCGCATGATGGCTGCCGCCGGCGGTGTTGCAGGCGATGCCGTGACGCAAGGCGAGCCGCGCCGCCAGTATAGTGCCGCCCGTGGCAAGCTGCGCGCGACGCGAAACACGCGGGCCGATCGGAAAGCCGATCTCACGCTCGATTTTTTCCGGCACAAAACAGCCGATGACCTGATCGACGTAATCGGCCGCATGGGCAAGCTTCAGCCATGATGCCGGCGCGGGTTCCGCTGTGTTGAGCGCGCCGGCCAGGCCGCGTGCGTGCAAGGCCTCCATCAGCAGCGGATACTTGCTCATCGGAAAGCGGTGGTTGACGGCGAAGCCGGCGTCGTAGTCGGGATGGTGGACGATCTGCAGGGGCATGGACTCGGTCCGGCGGGCTCGCGCCAGACCGGGATTTCGGTTGGCCGTCGCGGCAAGGGTGATTGCGCGGTGGCAGGAAAATGGGGCACATCGGACCCTCGATCAAGCCGCAATCAGCAAGGCAGCAATCCTTGGACAAGGGCGCGACCACAGCCGACGCGAAACCTTTCGTCGTCACCAACCGTTCCGTGCTCGCCATCGCGGTGCCGATGACGCTTGCCTATCTGACGACGCCGATGCTCGGCCTAGTCGATACGGCCGTGATCGGCCAGTTCGGCGATGCCGCCTTGCTCGGCGGCCTGGCGGCGGGCGCACTGGTCTTCGACGTCGTCTTCACCAGCTTCAATTTCCTGCGCTCCGGCACCACCGGCCTCGTGGCCCAGGCTTTCGGGCGTGGCGACGCGCTTGAGGAACAGGCGGTGTTCTGGCGCGCCGTGCTGATCGCGGTCGTCGCCGGCATCGTAATGGCGGCACTTTCGCCGTTGATCGCGGTCGGCGGCCAGTGGTTCATGGATGCCGGACCACGCGTCAGCGAGGCGATGGGCGTCTATGTCAGGATCAGGCTGCTCGCCGCACCCTTCTCGCTGATCAACTACGCCATCCTTGGCTATGTGCTGGGCCGCGGCGAGGGCGGGCTTGGGTTGGTGCTGCAACTGGTGCTCAACGGCATCAACATCGCGCTCTGCTTCCTGCTCGGGCTGAGACTTGGCTGGGGCGTCGCCGGCGTCGCCTGGGCGACCGTCAGTGGCGAATTCCTGGCCATGCTGCTCGGTCTGGCCATCGTCATCAGGCGGTTCCGGACGGCGCCGCCCTTGCCCCGCCATCGCTTGCTCGACATGTCCGCCTTCCTGCGCATGATGTCGCTCAACCGCGATATCATGATCCGCTCGTTCTCGCTGCTTGCCGCCTTCGCGCTGTTCACGCGCCAGGGCGCGCAGTTCGGCACCGTGACGCTGGCCGCCAATGCGGTGTTGATGAATTTCTTCCTTGTCGCCGGCTATTTCCTCGACGGTTTCGCCACCGCCGCCGAACAGCTCGCCGGCCGCGCCGTCGGTGCACGCGCGGAGCAGCCCTTCCGTCAGGCCGTGCGGCTGACGCTGTTCTGGGGTTTCGGGCTGGCCGGGGCCGCGACGCTGGTGCTTCTGTTGGCCGGCGCCAATCTGGTCGCCGTCGTCACGACATCGCAGGAGGTCCGCTCCGTGGCCGACATCTACCTGCCGTGGGCGGCATTCACCGCGCTGAGCGGCGTGCTGGCGTTCCAGATGGACGGCGTCTTCATCGGCGCGACCTGGTCGCGCGACATGCGCAACATGATGCTCTTGTCGTTCCTGGTTTTCGCCGCCGCGCTGCTGACCCTGGCGCCGGCCTTCGGCAATCACGGCCTGTGGGCGGCGCTGCACGTGTTCCTTTTGGCACGCGGCTTCAGCCTGCTGGCGATTTTGCAGCTGCGAATGCGCACGGCGTTCAGCTGAGTGGCTTCGACGCCCACCGATCGAGATTGCTGTCGCGCAATTCGCGGATGGACTTGAGGCGCCCTTTTTCCATGAAGCTTGCCATCCCTGCAATAATGCGGCTTGGCAGTGCCGGTCCGGCGTAGATCATGCTGGTGTAGAGCTGGACGAGATCGGCACCCGCGCGGATTTTCTCCAGTGCGGCGTCCGTGGTATCGACGCCGCCGACGCCGATGATGGCCGTATCCGGGCCGAGCAGCCTGCGCATTTTCGCCAGCACGATGGTCGAGCGTTCGAACAGCGGCTTGCCCGACAGTCCGCCCGTCTCGCGCGCAACGTCGCCGCTGCGCAAGGCCGGTCGCGAAATGGTTGTGTTGGAGACGATGACGCCGTCGATCCGCTTCTCGGTCACCTCGGCGGCGATGTCCTCCAGTTCGGCCTCGACCAGGTCCGGCGCGATCTTCAGGAAGACCGGCGGCTGCGCGGACGCCACGGCGCGTGCGGCCATGACCCGCGACAGCAGTTCGCCGAGCTGTTCGCGCGCCTGCATGTTGCGCAGACCCGGCGTGTTGGGCGAGGAGATGTTGACGGTGAGATAGCTGGCATAGGCCGCAAAGCGGGCGACGCCGCGCTCATAGTCGCCGATGCGGTCGGCACTATCCTTGTTGGCGCCGATGTTGACCCCGACAATGCCGCCACGACCCTTGCGGGCGGCGAGGCGTTTTTCGGCAGCCGCATGGCCTTCATTGTTGAAGCCAAGACGGTTGATCACCGCCTCATCCGCCGTCAGCCGGAAGATGCGCGGCTTCGAATTGCCGGCCTGTGGCAGCGGCGTGACCGTGCCGACCTCGGCAAAGCCGAAACCGAGGCCAAGCAGCGCATCGGGCACCTCGGCGTTCTTGTCATAGCCGGCCGCCATGCCGAGCGGGTTCGGGAAATCGAGACCACAGAGACAGACCTTCAGCCTGGCATCGCGCGTTGCACGCGCGCCAACCGGCAGGCCGCAGCGCAACGCCGCGATCGACAGGCCATGCGCTATTTCCGGATCGAAGGTGAACAGCAGCTTCTGGCCGAGC
The DNA here is from genome assembly GCF_000502435.1 of Mesorhizobium sp. LNHC232B00. Lineage (NCBI taxonomy): Bacteria > Pseudomonadati > Pseudomonadota > Alphaproteobacteria > Hyphomicrobiales > Phyllobacteriaceae > Mesorhizobium > Mesorhizobium sp. LNHC232B00. The sequence goes on along the minus strand of NZ_AYWP01000031.1, from coordinate 7,665 downwards.
CGGTTGAGCACGCTCATTGCCCCTCCAGCGGCGGGAACTGGTGGGTGCCGTCGGCGCCGAGCGGCAATGGCTTGACCCACTTGACCGCTTTCAGGTCCAGCACGCCGTAAAGATGCGGGAATAGCGCGCCGCCGCGCGAGACTTCGTATTTCAGGGCATCGCCCAGGCTGGCGTCGTCGATGGCGACCAGCAGAAGATCCGTCTGGCCGGAAAAATGTTTTGCCGCTGTTTCCCTGACCTGCGAAGCCGTGGAGAAGTGGATGAAGCCGTCGGCGACATCGATCGCGGCACCAGTGAAACGGCCATTGGTTTCGGCCTCGCGCCAAGCCGCTTCCGGGGTTATCTTATAGATAAACTGAGACATGGTTGCGCTATAGAGCAATTCCAGGACAAGTGTGAAACGGTTTTCCGTCCGGAATTGCGTCAAAACGAATCCGAACCAGCCGTGCGGGAAAGGCCACGCCAAGGGTCTTCCCCATTTCCGGCGCAAAGATGCGATATTTTAGGCTTTGGCCATGGAGGACAACATGCGTCTGCAGCACATCTTGATCCCCGCCGCGCTCGTTTCGCTGGTCGCGGCTTCAGCATATTCGGAAGAAACCGATCGCTACCGGCTGGAAAAGTCGGCCACCGGCTATATCCGCATGGACACCCAGACCGGCGCGATGTCGATCTGCGAGGAACGCTCCGGGCAGCTCGTCTGCAAGATGGCGGCCGACGAGCGCGCCGCTTTCCAGGACGAGGTCGACCGCTTGCAGACCTCGATGAAGGCGATGGACGAGCGCGTCACCAAGCTGGAAAATTCGCTCTCCGCCCGGCTCGAATCGAAGCTGCCGAGCGAGGAGGAATTCAACAAGACGATGAGCTACATGGAGCGCTTCCTGCGCGGCTTCATGGGCATCGTCAAGGATATGGACAAGGACAAGGGTGACGGCGCCCAGCTCAACTCGCAGAAGACCTGAGCGCTATAGACAAGGGAAAACGCGGCGCGCTGGCTTTGCCGCTTGAAAACAGCGCGCCGCCCCTCATAATCGTCCAACGTGCCCCGGAAAAAGCCTAAAAAATCATCGGGGATTCGGGGAGGGACATTTGCCGTCAGGCTATTCTTTCGTCATCGCCGACGATCATCCGCTGTTTCGCGGCGCGCTGCGCGAGGCGCTCGCCGGCATCGGCAATGTCGCCGCCATCCACGAGGCCGGCGATTTCGAAAGCGCCAAGGCGCTGGTCGTGGCCAATGAGGATGTCGATCTGGTGCTGCTCGACCTGTCGATGCCGGGCGCCAGCGGTCTCTCCGGCCTGGTTTCGCTGCGCGGCGTCCATCCGTCGGTGCCGCTGGTCGTTGTCTCGGCGCACGATGACCCGGCGACGATCAGGCGCGCGCTCGATCTCGGCGCTTCCGGCTTCATCTCCAAATCGGCCAGCATGGAGGAGATCCGCAATGCCGTGCAGTCGGTGCTTGCCGGCGACATCGCGGCACCCGCCGGCATCGATCTCGGCGTCGAGCGCGATCCCGAAATTTCGGACCTGATCAAGCGGCTGCAGGCGCTGACGCCGCAGCAGACCCGGGTGCTAGGCATGCTGGCGGAAGGCCTGCTCAACAAGCAGATCGCCTATGAACTCGGCGTCTCCGAGGCGACCATCAAGGCGCATGTCTCGGCCATTCTGCAGAAGCTCGGCGTCGACAGCCGTACCCAGGCGGTGATCCTTTTATCCAAGATCGGCGGCGACCCGCTGCAGCCGACGAGCTGACCTATTCCGCCGCCGAGGCCAGCGGCCTGACCCTGGCCATCATCGAACGCAGCACGGCGGGTTTCAGCGGTTTGTTGATCACCGGGATCTCGAGCCCGCTTGCGGCCGCCCGCACCTCGTTGAAGCGGTCGGCCGTGACCAATACGGCCGGCAGGCCGGCGCCATGGGCCGCCCGCAGCCTGACGATGATGTCGAGACCGGTTTCGCCGTCGAGATGGTAGTCGGCAAGCACGATGTCCGGGCGGCCGATCGCGGCGGTCTCCAGATCGCGTGAGCCGGATACGGTGTCGACATGGCACCCCCAGCCTTCGAGCAGCAGCCGCATGCCTTCGAGGATGCGGGCATCATTGTCGATGCAAAGCACATGCAATCCCGCCAACGAAGCCGCCGCCCGGGCAGGGCCTCTGGTCTTTTCGATCTCGCGTCGCGGCTCCTGCATGGCAGCGACCGGCAAGACAACGGAAAAGCGCGTGCCTTTGCCTGGATTGGAGAAGATGCGGATTTCGAGCCTGAGCACCCTGGCGATGCGGTCGACAATGGAGAGGCCGAGGCCGAGGCCCTCGGCCTCGCGCGCACCCTCGTCCAGTCGCGTGAATTCGCGAAAGACCGTGTTCAGCTTGTCACCGGCAATGCCGATGCCGGTATCGATCACCTGGATCTCTGCCAGTTCGCCGCGCCGCCGCACACCGACCAGGATGCGGCCGTGGCGGGTATATTTGATGGCGTTCGAGACGAGATTCTGGATCAGGCGGCGCAACAGATTGCGGTCCGTCATCACCGTCAGCGACGATGGCATGATCGTCAGCCCGAGCTTCTTTTCGGCGGCAAGCGGCCGGAAGTCGTTGCCGATCTGGCTCAGCAGTCCGTCGAGTGTGAAGGCGCTGTCATCCGGCTTCATCGCGCCGGCATCGAGGCGCGAGATGTCGAGCACGGCGCCCAGGATCGTCTCGACCGATTCCAGCGAGGATTCGATGTTGACCGCCGCCTTTCCGGCCGGACCCTTGCCGGCCTTCTCGATCAGCGAGGAGCAATAAAGCCGGGCGGCGTTCAGCGGCTGCAGGATGTCGTGGCCGGCGGCGGCGAGGAAGCGCGTCTTGCCGAGATTGGCCTCCTCGGCCAGCATCTGCGCCTGCGCCAGCTCCTCGTTGACGCGGGTCAGTTCGATGGTGCGGGTCTTGACGCGCTGCTCCAGCGATTCATTGGCGCGCTTCAGCGCCAGATCCTGTTCGACGCGGCCGGAAATGTCGGCATAGGTGGCGACGATGCCGCCATCCGGCATTGGGTTGGACCGCAGTTCCAGGATGCGGCCGCTGGTCTTGAGCTCCATCTGCCAGGGGCTGACGAAACTGGTCAGCCGGTTGAGCATCGTCACGCGCTGGTCGGCGGGAATGTCGCCGCGTTCGGCGAGATGGCGCAGAACCTGGTCGAGCGAGACGCCGACCTGGCCCATGTCGTCGGGCAGGTCGAACAGCGCCCGGTACTGGCGGTTCCAGCAGATCAGCCTGAAATCGCGGTCGAAGACAGTGATGCCCTGCTCCATCTGGTCGAGCGCGATCTGCAACAGGTCGCGGTTGTGCTGCAGCGCTTCGGTGGCGTCGTCGAGCAGGCGGAAGGCATCGCTGGATTCGCGGTCGTGGCGCCGGAACAGCAGCGACAGGATCAGCCGCGCCGAGGAGGAACCGACAGCACTTGCCAGCAGTTGCTCGGAGAAGCGGATGACGTCCATGCTCGCCTGCTCCTTGCCGAGCAGCGTGGTGCCGTTGGTCTTTTCGAATGATTGGAAGGAGCGCTCGGTGCGTTCGACGCCGAGATAACGCCCGATCGTATCCTTGAGGTCGTTGACGGTGATGGCGGTGCGGAAGCGGCGCAGGCTCGGCATCGGGCCGGCATCCCTTGGCACGAAGATCGATGCCTGGATGCGCTCCAGCGGCACCGACGCGCGCGACAGCGAGCCAAGCACGAAGAACAGCGTGTTGATCGACAGGCTCCATAACACGCCGTGGTTCAGTGGTTCGGCCACAGTGCCGAACAGGGCCTGCGGCCGCAGCGCTTCGAAGCCGAACAGCCCGTGCACGACCATGTCGGTATCGGGCGCGACAAGCGAGGGCAAAAGCAGCGTGTAGCCCCAGACGAGGATGCCGGCGACCATGCCGAGCGCGGCGCCCCTGCCGTTGGCGCCACGCCAGATCAACCCGCCGACTAGTGCCGGCGCGAACTGCGCGATGGCCGCGAACGACATCAGGCCGATCGATGACAGTCGTGCGCTGTTGGTGCTCTCGCGGTAGTAGAGGAAAGCGATGAACAACAGGATGAAGATCGCCCCGCGCCGCACATTGAGGATCAGCGTCGACCAGTCCTCGTTCTCCGAGGTCGAGGTCTTGAGCAGCCGGCGTACGAACAGCGGAATGACGAGATCATTGGAGATCATGATCGACAGCGCCACGCTTTCGACGATCACCATGGCCGTTGCCGCCGACAAGCCGCCGATGAAGGCCGCCATGGCGAGCACATCATGGCCGCTGAACAGGGGCAGCGACAGCACGTAGAGATCGCTGCTGGTGCCGGTGCCGACCAGCGACAGGCCGGCAAAGGCGATCGGCAGCACGAACAGGTTGATCGCCACGAGGTAGAGCGGGAACACCCAGGTCGCCGTGCGCAGTTCGGCCTCGCCACGGTTCTCGACGATGGTGACGTAGAACTGCCGCGGCAACAGGATGATGGCAAAGCCGCTCAAGCCCGTCAGCACCAGCCAGGTGGCGAGCGAAGTGTTGTAGCCCATCGCCTGGCGCACCTGCCCGTTCTGCGCCAGCTTGGCGAACATGTCGCCCGGGCCGCCGAAGATCAGGAAGGTGACCATCAGGCCGATCGCCAGGAAGGCGGCAAGCTTGACCACGGTCTCGACCGCCACCGCCAGCACCAGTCCGTCCTGGTGCTCGGTGGCGTCGGCGTGGCGGGTGCCGAACAGCACCGCGAACAGCGCCAAGAGCATGGCGACGACCAGCGAGATGTCGCTGACGAACGGATCGAAGGAGGGCGGCGATCCCGTATAGTGCTCGACCATCAGGCTGACCGAGCCGGAGATCGCCTTCAGTTGCAGCGCGATGTAGGGCACCGCGCCGATGGTCGCGATCAGCGTGGCGATCGCGGCGACGGTGAAGCTTTTGCCGTAGCGGGCGCCAAGGAAGTCGGCGATCGAGGTGATCTTCTCGGTCTTGGCCAGCCGCACGATACGGTTGAGCAGCGGGAAGCCGAACACGAACACCAGCACCGGGCCGGTATAGATGCCGAGGAATTCGAGGCCGCGCTCGGAGGAGAGCCCGACCGAGCCGAAGAAGGTCCAGGAGGTGCAGTAGATGGCAAGGCTGAGCGCATAGATGAAGGGCCGCGCGCGGCCGGGTCCGGAGACAGCCGAGCGGCGGTCGCCCAGGCTGGCGATGGCGAACAGCAGCGTCACATAGGCGATCGCGATGATGACGATGAACAAGCCCTGCACGCCTGGAATTTCCTCCTTTGCCGCCTTTTTATCCGGCTTGTGCGAACGCAATCACAGCTTGGCGCTGGAGTCCATCGCGGCTTTGGCAGCATGATCGGGGCGACGAAGCGAGCCCGGGCGCCTAAGGAGAAAGCGGTTGCTTTCCCCTTTTTGCCCATGTTGCAACCGCAGGTTTTTGTTATGTTGCCTTCAGGTCGAAGCCAAGGACGGAGCGGCAGCGCGGCCGGCCATGACAAGGAGGGTCGAATGCTGAGAGAATTCCAGGAATTCATTTCCAAGGGCAATGTGATGGACTTGGCCGTCGGCGTCATCATCGGCGCAGCTTTCAGCAAGATCGTCACTTCGTTGGTTGACGATGTCATCATGCCTTTCATTGGCGCACTCGGAGGGGTCGATTTCAATAACTACTTCATTGGGCTGTCGCACAATGTAACCGCCACCAACTTGGAAGATGCGCGCAAGCAAGGCGCGGTCTTTGCCTATGGCAGCTTCATTACCGTGGCGCTGAATTTCCTGATCATTGCGTTTGTCATCTTCCTGATGGTCAAGGCGGTGAACAATCTGCGCAGGCGGCTCGAGGCCGAGAAGCCTGCGGCCCCCGCCGCGCCGCCGCCCGCCGATGTTGCGTTGCTGACCGAAATCCGAGATCTGCTCGCCAAGCGATAATGTAGCCAACCGTTGCTGGACCAAAACCCCGGCCGTTCGCGGCCGGGGTTTTCCGTTCAAGCATCTGGTAAAGAGCGGCAACCCTAATCGAAAACGGATTTGTCTATGAGCCTGATCGACAGCTTTCGCGCCGAAGCCCGTGCCGCACCTGAGAGCGGCATTGTCGCCGTCGTCAATTACGGCCGCCTGCGTGAGGGGCTGATCCCGCTCTGGGCCGGCGAGGGCGACCTGCCGACGCCGGCCTTCATCACCGATGCCGCGTCGAAGGCGCTGGCAGGCGGCGAGACGTTCTACACCTGGCAGAGGGGCATTCCCGACCTCAGGCAGGCGCTGGCCCGCTACTACGCCAGGCATTTCGCCAAGACCTTCCCGGAGGAACAGTTCATCGTCACCGGATCCGGCATGCATGCCATCCAGATGTCCCTTACCGCTCTCGCCGGCGCTGGCGATGAGGTGATCTATCTGTCGCCGGCCTGGCCGAATTTCGACGCCGCCGCCGCCCTGTCGGGCGCCGTTCCGGTGCCGGTCACGCTCGATCATTCCGGCAATGGCTGGTCCTGCGACGTCGAGAAGATCGCCGCGGCGATCACCCCGCGCACCAAGGCGCTGTTCATCAACACGCCGTCGAACCCGACCGGCTGGACCGCCGATCACGAGACCTTGCGGGCGATCCTCGATCTCGCCCGCGCCAAGAACGTGTGGATCATCGCCGACGAAATCTATTCGCTGTTCCACTATGGCCCTGGCCGTGCGCCGTCCTTCCTCGACATCGCCACGGCGGAAGACCGCATCCTGTTCGTCAACTCCTTTTCCAAAAACTGGGCAATGACCGGCTGGCGCGTCGGCTGGATCAAGACGCATCCGAGCCTGCAGCAGGTGTTCGAGAACCTGATCCAGTATTCGAATTCCGGCGTCGCCCAATTTATGCAGCGCGGCGCTGTCGCAGCTCTCGACGAGGGCGATGGTTTCGTCGCCGAACAGGTGGAGCGGGCGAGGAAGGCGCGCGACCTGGTCTGCGGCATTCTCGGCGCCACCGGCCGCGCCCGGTTTACCGTGCCGCAAGGCGCCTTTTACTTGTTCTTCACGGTCGACGGCATCACCGATTCGCGCACGGCGGCCTTCGATATCGTCGACAAGGCCAATGTCGGCCTGGCGCCGGGAACCGCCTTCGGTCCCGGCGGCGAAGCCTTCCTCAGGCTGTGCTTCCACCGCCGCCTCGACCAGATCGAGGAGGCCGCGCATCGGCTGGCGAAGTGGATGGGAACTGTCTGAGCAGGCGGCGAAGCCCGAACTGGAAGTCGCTCTGGTGCCTCAGATGCCGCCGGAGTTGAGTTTCAAACGGGCTTTCAGCCGCCTGACTTGGGCACCAGCAGCGGCACGATCCGGTCGCTCTTGGCGACAGAAGGCCGGCCGGCGGAACCATAGGGAATGCCCAGTGCATCCCAGGTCTCGACCAGCGCATCCTGCAGTCCAGCGATCAACTCATCCGAATGGAACGGTGTCGGCGTGATGCGCAGTCGCTCCGTGCCGCGCGGCACGGTCGGGTAGTTGATCGGCTGGATGTAGATGCCGTGCACGCCAAGCAGGCGGTCGCTGGCCATCTTGCAGAGCTCGGGGTCACCGACCAGCAGCGGCACGATATGGGTCGGCGATTCCATCACCGGCAAGCCTGCGGCCGACAGGATCTGCTTGGTCCGGCTCGCCTGCTGCTGCTGGGCGTCGCGCTCGGCCTGCGAACCCTTGAGATGGCGGATCGA
>NZ_AYWP01000030.1:0-76752 GCF_000502435.1 Mesorhizobium sp. LNHC232B00 | reverse complement strand
AAAACCCTTTCGGGCCAAAAGTGTTACCCATGTCTCCGGTATAAACCGTAACCTATGTGTCCGGAACGGACCCGATTTTCACCGACCTCGATATGCGGTTCGCACCCTGGATCACACCGAAGCGGTTGCACGACCACGGCATGCTGATGGTTTGGCCGGGCAGTCGCGTGCCACCGCAGCTGCACGCATGGCTGGACAACATTCAGGTCAAGACCGTCCTTTTCAACTGGTCGCAAGAGGCGCCGCCGGTGGCGATCAGTTTTGCCGCCATCCCGCCCGGCGCGCGCCTGCCGGTTGCTGTCGACGGCCCGACTGGACAACCGCACAGCTGAAGTCCACGATCCCGTTCCGCGTCGTGCTATTTCTTCGGTGCATGGCCGCACGCACTGCCGGCGCCGCGTTCGGGCGACTGGACGAAGTCGCCGACAATGCCCATTTATGGGAAATCCAATTTGTTGTCGTGCAATTCAAGACGGAACCGCGGTCCGTTTTTCCGTGAATTGCTTTTTGAGGAGAGGTGACATGGCGACTTCGACCGAACGCGCAGTGCTTGCCGGCGGCTGTTTCTGGGGCATGCAGGATCTGATACGGCGCTATCCCGGCGTCATCTCGACTCGTGTCGGCTACTCGGGCGGCGATGTGCCAAACGCCACCTATCGCAATCATGGCACGCACGCCGAGGCGATCGAGATCAATTTCGATCCGGCCGTGATTAGCTATCGGACGCTGCTGGAGCGTTTTTTCCAGATCCACGATCCGACGACACGCAACCGACAGGGCAACGATGTCGGGATGAGTTACCGTTCGGCGATCTACTATACCAGCGACGAGCAAAAGAACGTCGCACAAGACACCATCGCCGACGTGGATGCCTCTGGGCTGTGGCCCGGCAAGGTCGTCACCGAAGTCGCGCCGGCTGGTGCCTTCTGGGAGGCCGAGCCGGAGCATCAGGATTATCTGGAGAAATATCCCAACGGCTACACCTGCCATTTCGTCAGGCCAGGCTGGAAGCTGCCGGTTCGAGAAAAAGCGGTGCCATAGATTCAGCCATACGACAGGATTTCAGAAGCCGCGGAGCGAGCGCTCCGCGGCTTCTTCTCATTGCAAATCCTACTTGCCGCAATGGTTGTCGTTAACCGTCGGCGCTGTGGTGCCCGGCGACGTGCCATTGGCATCGGACTGCGCGCCCTGTGGATGGGCAGGGCAATTCCGATCCGCGTTGGAATTCATATCATCCAGCGTGCCAGTCGTGCTGTTGGTCACCGACGGGTCGACCGTGTTCGGCGAAGCTGGCGTATTAGGATCGACCGTGACCGACCTGCCGCTACCGGCTCCGTCGGTGCCGCTTGTGCCATTGCTCTGCGCCATGGCCGATGTCGCCAAGCCGATGGTGAGCGTCGAAGCTGCGAGGATTCTCATGAACATGGTTTGTCTCCATTTTCTGTGAACTCGTCGCGTAGCGACTGGTAGGACAACCGCTCGGTCTGGTGAAGGTTCCCGATAAATTCTCGCGCCGGCGGAGCCAACCGCTCCCGCTCTGGCGCAATGCTTTTGGCGCAGTTCGCTGAAAAAAACGGCTTCCCCAATCGGTCGAATGGTGCTTTAACGCGCCCATCCACAGGGGTGCTCCGTACGGTCGGGGCTGAGACGGGGGCGGCAAGCCCACAGACCCTAGAAGCTGATCTGGGTAATACCAGCGGAGCGAGGCGGGCTATGTTTTCAGGCGCACAGATTTCCCTATATCCCATGGCCGACGATTTCGTCGGCGTCATTTTGGGCGCGCTCGGTGCGCTCGATCCCTATCGTGACCGGCTCAGGATCGAGACCGACGACATCTCGACCTTGCTGGTCGGGCCGCCCGAAGTGCTGTTCCCGGCTCTGCGCGACCTGTTCGTGGAGGCCGCGCGCAGCGGCAAGCATTGCGTTTTGTCAGCCGCCATTTCGCGTGGCTGCCCAGGCGAGCCGGACGATCCGATCTGCCGCTCCGAGGCCTTCGGCGGGCCTGTCGGGCCGCTCGGCCCGCGCAAGGAAGCCGCCATCGCAGCCGTGCATGGCGCGGTCGCCACCGGCCAGCCGGCGGCGGCGCAATTCTCGCTTTATGTGATGGGTACCGGCGACCACATGGACGAGATCTATGGTTGCATCGATTTCTTGAAACAGTCCGGCGTCTACGATCGCTCCAAGAATTTCTGCACCAAACTGCGCGGCGATACGGGCGCGATCTTTTCGGCGCTCAACGAAGCTTTCTGCCGCTTCGGGCCGGGTGCCGGCCATGTAACCCTCGACGTCACGGTTTCCGCCAACAGCCCCACCGCTGTCTGAACCGCTCGCGCCGATGCGCGACCGTCAAGGTTGTCCTCTCGTGGTCTCATCGTCATTCAACCGGCCGCGTCACCTCGCGGGCATCCTCGCCAAGGCAGTGCCGGCCATAATGTCGGTCGGGCTGCTGCTCGTGGCCTGGGAACTCTACGCTACCTATTCCGGCATTAAGCCGACGACGCTGCCGGCGCCCTCACGTGTCTTTGAGCAGGCGATGCTCAATCGTGACGCGCTGGTCGACAACGCAGTTCCCACTATCCGCGCCACGCTCATCGGTTTCGTCTTTTCACTCAGCGCCGCTTTCGCGCTGTCGATGCTGGTCGACTTCTTCCAGCCGCTGCGGCGCGCGCTTTTTCCCGTCTTCATCGTCAGCCAGACCTTGCCGCTGGTTGCGATCGCGCCGCTGGTGGTGCTGTGGTTCGGCTTCGGGCTGGCGCCCAAGATCATGCTGGTGGCGCTGGTTACCTTCTTCCCGATGCTGGTGGCGCTGGTCGAGGGCTACGAGGCAACCGAGCCCGAGATCGGCCAGATGCTACGCGCCATGGGGGCAGGGCGCTGGCGCGTCTTCGTGCTGGCGCGGCTGCCTTCGGCGCTGCCATATTTCTTCGCTGGCCTGCGGATCTCCATCACCTATGCCGTCGTAGGCGCCATTTTCGCCGAATATGCGGGTGCCGCCAAAGGGCTGGGCATCTACATGCTCAACGCCAAGAACAATTTTCGCCCCGACCTGGTGCTGGCCGCCGTCGGCGTCAGCGCCGCGCTTACTCTCATCCTGTTCGGATTGACGGTGCTGCTGCAGCGCTTTGCCATGCCCTGGGAACGGGCCGCGGGCAAGCAAGCCGCGGCAAAGGCGGCGCGAAGATGAGCCGGCTTAATTTGCGACATGTGCGCAAGGCGTTTGGCGGGCTCGACGTGCTTGCCGACATTTCGCTCAACGTCGGTGCCGGCGAATTCGTCTCGATCCTCGGGCCTTCGGGCGCCGGCAAGTCGACGCTGTTCCAGCTTCTGACCGGCGCCGAACATGGCGAAGGCGAGATGTTGTTCGACGGCGCGCCGCTCGACGATCATGGCCGGCATTTTGCCTTCATGCCACAGCGCGATGCGTTGATGCCGTGGCGGCGCATCCTCGACAACGCGACACTCGGGCTCGAAGTGCAAGGCATCAAGCGCAAGGCAGCACGGGCGCGGGTCGCGCCGCTGTTCGCCGAATTCGGACTTGCCGGCTTCGAGCGGCATTTTCCGGCGCAGCTTTCGGGCGGCATGCGCCAGCGCGCGGCGCTGTTGCGCACCGTTGTGCAGGAGCGCGACATGCTTTTGCTCGACGAGCCTTTCGGCGCGCTCGACGCACTGACCCGCGCCGCCATGCAGCGCTGGCTCGAGCAGATGTGGCGGCACCATCGCTGGACGGCACTGCTCATCACCCACGATGTGCGCGAAGCCGTATACCTGTCCGACCGCATCTATGTGCTGTCGGCGCGCCCGGCCCGTGTGCTGCGCGAGATCAGGGTGCCGTTGCCGCGTCCGCGCGACCCGACCGGTGCCGCCGCGCGCCAGGCCATCGCACTCGAGGCCGAGATCCTCGACATTTTGCTTAACCCTCAACCCTCCAAAGGACATCAACATGACTGATCTGACGCGCCGGCAGGCCTTGCTGCTTACCCTCGCCAGCGGCCTTCCGCTAATCGCCGGACCGGGCCGCTCTTTCGCGGCGATGCAGAAAATCACCGTCGCTTTGGACTGGACGGTCAACACCAACCACATCGGGCTGTTCGTCGCCCGCGACAAAGGGTTTTATTCGGGCGCTGGCCTCGAGGTCGACATTCTGCCCTACAGCGATACCGGCGCCGGCACGCTGGTCGCCAACCGTGTCGCCGATTTCGGCATCAACGGCACCATCAGCCTGTTCACCCAGAAGACCGCCGGAGCTGACTTGAAAGCCGTCTACGCCGTGGTGCAATCCGAAACCGGCCGGCTGGTGTTCAATGCCGCGCGCAGCGACATCAAGAGCCCGAAGGACCTTGATGGCCTGACCTATGGCGGTTTCGGCAGCGCCTGGGAAAACGCGCTGATCTCGACCATCATCCGCCACGATGGCGGCAAGGGCAATTTCGAAACGGTGACGCTCGGCACCTCCGCCTACGAAGCCCTTGCCAACGGCACCGTCGACTTCACGCTGGAGGTTTTGACCTGGGAGGGCGTCGAGGCCGAACTCAAAGGCGTCCATCAGCGCAGCTTCGTCTATGCCGACTATGGCGTGCCCGACGAGCACACGACGCTGATCTCGTCGAGCGAGGCGTATCTGTCGGCGAACCCTAAGCTTGCGGAGGCCTTCATCGAGGCGACGCAGCGTGGCTACCGGTTCGCCGTCGAGCATCCCGATGAAGCGGCCGCGCTGCTCATCGCCGCCAACAAGGATGCGCTGATCAATCCGGCGCTGATCGAGGCCTCGCTGAAGGTGCTGATCGACGGGCACTATCTGCGCGCGGAAAACGGCGCCATCGGCACGATGGATCCGGCCAAGATGGATGCGATCGGCGACTATCTTTTCACTGCGGGCATTCTGCGCGACGCCGATGGCAAGGTTCTGACGCAACGCCCTGATTTCACGAAGTATTTCAGCAATTCAACTCTGGGCTAGGGGAGGCCAATCCGGCTCTCGGAACTGATGGGTCCTCATCAATCGCGCGGATGCGCAGACCTTGGCTAATTCCGGGCGATCTCATAGAGCAAAGTTGTTTTGACGTGCCGCCCGGGCTCGCCCTGCAGCGAAAGAGCGGATGTATATAGTTTCGCGACTGCCGGGCAGAGACCTTCGAATTCCGGGCTGACATTGGCTATGGCATTCATCTCGGTGGGAGTGCCGCCAGCGTTGATGAAAGCGTCGGCCAGCAGTGACCAGTCCTCATCGCTGGCTGAAGCGGCAGCCAGACCGCTCTTCTTCGCCGCGCCGAAGGCGTGGAACAGGGTGGCTCCGATCTTGTCCATGTCGGTCAGGAAGTCCTGATCCGGCATGCTGAGCGCGTCCGGCCCGTTGCGAAGGTAGTTGTTGCAAGTGATTGCGGTTTCCCGCGCCATGACATGGTTGAGCATGGCCAATTGTGCACGCAGCGCCTCGGCGGCATTGCCGTCTGGGGACGAAGACAGCAGGGATGCATATTTTTGCCTGAGGCTGGCGACCGCCATCCTGCTCGTGTTTCGCACTTGCTCCACGTTTCCAAGTCTGGCCACGGCAGTGATCTTTTCCACGACGGCGTCATAGTCGTCTGGAAACTCCTGCTGGATCGCCATGAATATCTGGCTTCCCTGGCTCTGAATCTGTTCGCTCACCTGAGCTGTGGTCAGGGTCTGCGGATCGGGCGAGCCCGCCACTGTCTGGTAGAGATATTTGCCGCCGGAAAAACCGAGCGCCCAAGGCAATATCTTTACCGCAACGAAAGACAAAGCGGCGACCGCCGTCACGCCCAAGCCTCTCCAACGCGCCATCGCCGACCCTCCCTAAACTGTCTATTTCGCGCCGAGGCTCAACGCTTTATTGCGGTCGGCCTCGGCACGCTTGTGGTTGCCCTTGGCGTCCCACGCCTTGCTGCGCACTTTGTAGGCGGTGGCGAAATCTGGTTTGAGCTTTATCGTCTGGCTCAAATCGGCGATGGCCCCGTCATAATCCGCCTTGCTGATCCGGATCACGCCCCGGCCCAAATAGGCGAAGGGGTTCTTGCGGTCGAGGCCGAGCGCCTTTTCGAAATCGCGCAGCGCTGCGGCGTCCTCATGTCTGCCCATCCATATGAGGCCCCGATCGGCATAGACCTTTGCGTCCCTGGTATTGAGACTGATGGCCTTGTCGTAGTCCGCAAGCGCACCGTCGTAATCTCCCTGGAAACCGAGATTCTGGCCGCGGTCGTAGTAGGTCTCGGCACGATTCGGATTGAACGCGATCGCCTGGCTGTAGTCAGCGACGGCATGAGCGTAGTCCCGCTTGGCCTCCCAGGCCATTGCTCGCGCCAGATAGGCGTCGTGGAACGCCGGAAAGAATGCAATCGCCTTGCCGTACAGGGCTATGGCGCCGTCATAGTCGTTCTTCTCATGCAGCGTCCAGCCCTTGCTGAACGCCTGCGCGGCTGGCGAAGCGCTGCTTGGCTTGGTCGGCGCCTCGCCAACGGCTTTGCCTGGCATTTTTGAGGCGTTCGCTTTCGCCGCCATGGCGATCTGGCGGCCCTTGCGGGCGAGGGCCAGCTTTGGATCGAGCTTCAGCGCCTGGTCGTAGTCGGCAATGGCCTGGTCGTACTCGCCCTTGGTGAACCAGATGCTGCCGCGCCCGAAATAAACCGGAGCATATTGCGGGTCGAGTTCGATCACGCGGCTGTAGTCCGCGACGGCACGATCCAGTTGGTTCTTTTTGCTCCAGGCGACGGCGCGACCGATGTAAGCGTCGACATAAGCGGGATAGAGTTCAATAACCTTGCCGTAGTCCGTGATGGCTGCGTCATATTTGCCTTTCGCGACAAGCGACGTACCGCGGCCGACATAGGCCGAGGCTTTCCTTGGGTCGAGCGCAATCGCCTTGCTATATTCGGCGATGGCGCGATCGAATTTGCCCTTATCGTAGAACGCATCGCCACGATCCATGAAGGCTTGGAGGTTCCTGGGATCGGAACCGACGGTGAGCGGCGCGGCGCCGCCTTTCTTCAAGGCGGCCACGGCCGCCTTGCGGACGACCGCGTAGTCCGGATTGCCCGGATAGAGTCTTATCGCCTGGTCGAAGTCGGCAATCGCGCCGCTGTAATCCTTGCTATCGGCCCGTTCTATGCCGCGCCCGTAGTAGCTGGGGGCATCCTTGGCATCGATCTCGATCGCCGCCGAATAGGCTGTGATCGCTCGCTGGGCATCGCCCTTCACGTGCCATGCCATGCCCATGCAGAAATAGGCATCCACCAGCTTCGGATCGAACGCGGCGGCCCGACCGCAATCGGCGAGGGCACCTTCGGCATCCTCGGTGGTGGCCTTGGCCATGCCTCGGCGAACATAAGCAGAGACCATATTTGGCAGGAGCTCGATCACGCGGTCATAGTCGTCAATCGCCCGATCATAGGCGCGCTTGTCGTTCCAGGCGTTGCCGCGGCCGAAATAGGCGAGGGGGCTGTCGGGGTCGAGCGCGATCGCCTTGCCATACGCGCTGATTGCCTGGTCATACTTGCCGGCATCCGACAGGCTGTCGCCGTGCCGTACCGCGGCCAGAACGCGCGGGTCGGTCGCCTGAATGAGCTTCGCCATCTCAGCGGTCGAAAGCTTGGCCTCGGGCTGGCTATCATTGTCGAGGTCCTGCGGGACCGCAGGTTCGGCGCCGGGTTGCAGCTCGGCTTTCGTCGCCACCGCTGCCCTGCGGCTGGCGAGATAGTCCGCATTGCCTGGATCAAGCTCGATCGCCTTGTCGAAATCGGCAATGGCGCCGTCATAGTCTTTCCTGCCGGCCCTCGCCATGCCGCGCCCGTAATAGCTCGCGTCATCCTTCGGATCGATCTCGAGCGCCGCCGAATAAGCGGCGACCGCGCCGGCAGCGTCGCCCTTCGCTTGCCATGCCATGCCCTTGCAGAAGTATGCGTCGCGCGCCTTTGCATCGAGTGTTGCAGCCCGGCTGCAATCGGCAAGCGCGCCCTCGGCATCGCTTGACGTAACCTTGGCGAGACCCCGGCGAAGATGCGCCGCGGCAAAATTGGGGGCGAGTTCGATGACCTTGTCGTAGTCTGCGATCGCCTGCTTGTAGGCGCGTTTGGCAGCCCAGGCCTTGCCGCGACCGAAATAGGCAAACCGGTCGTTCGGATCGAGCGAGATCACCTGGTTGTAGGCGCCGATCGCCTGATCGTACTTGCCCATGTCCAGGAAGGCATCGCCGCCAAGGACCGCTTCCAGGGTTTGCGGATCGGTCGCCTCCATGGCCCTCGCGGCCAGCGTGTCTTGTGTGGCCGTAATATTCGGAACGACGGCTCGCGGCTTCGGCTGTCGTGCATCCGGCGGTGGAGCCGACTTCCTCTCGTTGCCCGCAACCCGTTCACTGCAGCCTGCCGCCCATTTTGGATCGAGTTCGGCGGCGCGACGGCAATCCTCCGCCGCACCGGCCGTATCGCCCTTCAGTGTCCTGGCGGCGGCCCGGCTGAAATAAGTTTCAGCGCTCTCCGGATCGAGGCTGATCGCCTTGTCGAAATCGAGAAGTGCGCCTTCGACACTATACTTTGCAAGCCGCGTTTCGGCGCGTTCAAGCAAGGCTTTTGCGGCTGCCGGGTTTCTTGTCTCCGTGACAGGCAGCGGAGCTGTTTCGCCAGGTGCGCGTTGGCTGCAAGAGCCTGCGCGCTTCGGCTCGAGTTCGATGGCGCGCCGACAGTCGCTGGCGGCAATCGCGTGGTTTCCTTGCGACGCTTCGGCGAACGCCCGGTCGTAAAAAGCTTCGGCGTTGTAAGGATCCAGCTGGATCGCGAAGCTGAATGACTCTATCGCGCCTGCGACGTCGCCTTGCACCTGCTGCTCCAGCCCCCGTTCGAGGTTCCAGGCAACGAGTTCGGAGTGATCCTCTTTGGGATATAGTTGTAGCGGTTCGTACAGGGGGGATGCGCCAGGGTCGGGCGATTGTGACACAGCCGGCGCCTTCGTGCCGACCGGTCCTGTGTCACAAAGACCTGCCTTCTTCGGATCGAGTTCGATGGCCTTTCGGCAATCGGCGACTGCACCGACCGTGTCGCCGCTACGTGCCCGCGTGAGCGAACGGCCGAAGTAGGCGTCGGCGTCCGTCGGTTTGAGGGCGATCACCTTGTCGAAATCAGCGATGGCGCGGTCGTCGTCGCCGCTGTTGGTCAAGGCGACGGCTCTGTTGTAGTGGCCGTCGATGCTGGTGGAATCGAGCCCAACCGCCCGATCGGCGTCTGCGAAGGCGCGAGCCCAGTCGCCCTTGGCGATCCAGGCGGCACTGCGATTGGTATAGGCGTCCACGCTCTCGGGATCGAAGCCCGTGGCCGCGTCGAAATCGGCGATGGCAAGGTCGTAGTCGCCCCTGGAAGCGCGGGCTATGCCGCGGTTGACATACGCCTGGACATCCCGCGGATCGCTCCGGATCGCCTCGCCATATTCGGTGATCGCCCGGTCATGGTCGCCCTTTTGCTGCCAGACCACGCCAAGATTGTTATGCGCTTTGCCATAGTTCGGATCGGCCGCGATCGCCTGTTCGAAATCGATAATGGCCGCGTCGGTTTTGCCTTTGCGGAAGAAGGCCAGGCCACGGCTGTAGTAGGCATCGCTGGAGTCCGGCTCGAGACTGATGGTGACGTTGAAGTCAGCAATGGCGCGGTCGTTTTCCCCCTTGTTGTACCAGGCAGACCCGCGGTTGAAATAGGCGATAACGCGGTTCCGCGACGGCTCCGTCTTGTCCTCGGCAATCGGCGTGCAGGCGGCAATGAGTTGGTCGGCATCGACCTTGCCTTCGCTGAAGCAGACGGCGTAGTCCTTGCCGGCGGCGAGCGCGGCCGTGTTCAGTGCGAGAAAAGCGGCAAGGCCTGCCGGCCACCCTCGGCGCAAACCTCTCGCCAGCAAGCGCGATCCGATCGCGGCGGCGACCAGCCCCGCAGCCTTCCAGCTCACCATTTCACCGGTCCTCCCCCCGAAAACCTTTGATCGTTTCAATGACAATCGACTCATTGTTCTTTATTTGTTCCAAAAATGCAAGCATAAATTGCATACGGCTGAGACGATAGGCACTTCCTAGGGGCTCGCATGCCTTTCGGAAGCCCTATTTAGTGCCGATCTGAGCTTTTCGGTTAACGGCCCGGCAATGGTTGCGTGCAAAGGTCACCCGGAGGGATCATTGGGGTGCTTGGCTTGCTCATGTCTAAAAGTGAAACCCTTTCGAGCGCCAATGAGAGCGGGATTCTGTCCGCGGCACGAAAGAGCGAAAACCTGATCGACCTGCGCGAAGGCTTCTTTCGTGTGTGTGCGTTGGCCTTTGCTGGCATATTCGTCTACCGCGGCGTATCCCATCTCATCGAGGATCCGACCCGACTCAACATTGCGTTGCTGGCAATCTCCGAGGTGCTCACCTTCACATGGCTGATGCTGTCGCGGCGCCCGGTGACACGCGACTGGAACCCTCTCACCGTGATTGTCACCATGATTGCCAGTTTTGGCGCCGGCTTCATCACGCTGGAACCGGGAGCGGCCATCATTCCGGTGTATGTCGCAGCCCCGCTGCAGATACTGGCGGTGTCGTTTGTCATCTGGGGGAAAGCATCGCTGGGGCGTTCGTTTGCCTTGCTGCCCGGCAATCGCGGCGTGATGACCGGCGGTGCCTACCGCCTGGTGCGGCATCCAATCTATGCCGGCTACCTTGCCGGCCATATCCTGTTCCTGCTGTCGGCCTTTTCCTTCTACAATCTCGCCGTCTACGCCGTGATAACCTACCTTCAGCTTTATCGAATCCTGCGTGAAGAGGCCCTGCTGGCGGCGTTGCCGGAATACCGCGACTACATGAGCCGCGTGCGCTACAGGCTGTTCTACGGCATCGCCTGACAGTTCCCGCCCCAAGCGGAAGGCCAACTGGTTCGGACTGGTTGAGATCGCTTGGAATCTTTTACCCTGCCCGCCATGGGAACGCGTTTTCCACGCTAAGGACATAGCGCTCACCATGTTTCGGTTCTCGAACGACGATGTCGGCCAGAGCGACTGTTGAAGCGATGTCCCGTGCCGTGTATCGGTTGACCTCAGTATAATCTCAGCTTAATAAAATCGACTTAATGCTGTATGACCGGAAAATATCGGTACATATAACGCAATGTTATCTGCTCTTTTTATAAACTTATGTTATAATTTTAATACTATTAAATATATTTCGTTTCTTCTATAAAAACCACCGTATATATTTATAAAGCGATTTTGAAACTGAAAAATCACTCCCGACGTAGTTGATTTTGCAATCGGCCGTGAGCCGACTGCCTTAGCGCAACGACAACAGGAGAATGTTATGGCTTCCACCATCAAGACAGTCGCCAGTGTGTTGGCGGGTAGTGCAATGGTCTTGGTTCTTTCCCTGCCGGCAAATGCGGCAGGGCTCGGCGTTGGCGCGTCGGTCGGGGGTAACGGCGGTGTCAACGCCGGCGTCGGTGCTTCTGTCGGTGGCTCCAGCGGCGTCAACGCCGGACTTGGTGCATCCGTCGGCGGATCGAGCGGCGTCAGCGCCGGGCTCGGCGCGTCCATCGGCGGCAGCAACGGCGTCGCCGCCGGGCTTGGCGCCAATGTTGACGGCACAAGCGGCATCGGCGCCAACGTGGGGGCGGGTATCGGCGTCGGCACCAATCCGTCAAATCCGTCCAACCCAAGCAACCCTTCGAACCTCAGTCGTACGAGCCTGCCGGGCGTCGTGGCCCAGATGCCCGACACCCAGGTAATGCGAATGAAGAAGCGGTGCGTCGACGTGCTCGGCAGCGAAGGCACTTACGATCGTGACCTGCGTCAACTCTGCCTGCTGATCGCGCGCCGCTAAGACCAAGAGCGCCGGGATCGGAAATGCGGAGCCAGCCGACCGCACCCTCCTTGCTCGGCCGGTCGGGAACGCCGGCCTCTGAGACGGGCTTTCTGTCTAATGGGCTGAGTGCGCCGCGGCCGCGAAGGCTCCGGCGGAACGCCAGAGCCGCTAAAACGTTCATACCTTGCAGCATCCGAATGGCGCGATGTTGAACCGACGCAGAAAGCGCAATCAGGAGCAGGGAAGGCCATGGGTCTCGGAACGATACTTATCATTATTCTAATTCTCGCGTTGCTCGGCGGCTTCAGCGGTCTGGGCGGTGGCCCATTCTACGGAACCGGTTATTACGGTGGTGGTGGTCTCGGACTTGTGTTGCTCATCGTGATCATCCTTGTCGTGCTCGGGCGCATTTAGCCGTTCTCGGCCGCAGGGTTCGCAATCTCGTGAGCAAGCCCGTGCTGGCGTGCACCGGAATGTGATGGAAGCAGGCCAGCTTGTGATCCCGCGGTTCGCCGGATTCTTGTAGCTTGATTGCGGTCCACACCCCCCGTGGAAACAAGAGGAAGGGGTCCCACCCCACATCCTCCTCCAAGGCCCGCCCCGGTATCCCGGAGCGGGCTTTCTTTTATCGTGCCAATTGATTCAAGGTTGTCCGGTTGAGATGAGGGCCATCCATCCATCGCTCACCTGTCGATCGTTGACAGAACTGGCGTGTCAAGTTATTGAACAGGACTACACAGGTTTACTGGACAGGTACGCATATGAAGCGGCGCGCGGTTCAATTGTCTCCCGGCACGGGCAAGCCCGAGCAGATCGCCACCGTTCTCGAACATGAAATCCGCTCCGGCGTGCTCGGCTTCGGCGACCGGCTGCAAAGCGAGAACGAGCTCGTCCAGCGCTTCTCCGTCAGCCGCAACACGGTCCGCAAGGGGCTCGAGGAGCTGTCCAGCCGCGGGCTGATCACCACAAAGGTCGGCGTCGGCTCCTTCGTCACTTTCGATGGCAAGCCGGTCGACGATGCCATCGGCTGGTCGCGGGCGCTGGCCAATGCCGGCGCCAATGCCGAGACGCGGACGCTGCGGCTGGAGGTTATCGAGGACGCCGATCTGGCTGCCATGCTGGAGATCGAAAGCCCGTTCTTCATTGCCGTGGACCGGGTGCGCACCAATGCCAGCGACGGCCATGCAATCTCAATCGAGCGCAGTCGCCTGCCGTTATCGCCCGAGCTGGAAGACGTGCCGCTTCGCGGCCTGCGCGAAGGCTCACTGCACCAGACGCTGCGCGCCGCCGGCCTCATTCCCGACCATGGCGAAGAATGGGTGGGCATCGAGATGCTCAATGCCGACGACGCCGCCATCCTCGGCTGCCCGCAAGGCACGCCCTTCCTGCGCGGCCGCCGATTGACCCGCGCGGCCGATGACCGGCCGATCGAATATGTCACCAGCCTGCTCAACCCGGCGCATTTCGCGCTGCATATGAGGTTCTGAGCGATGCAGGATAGCACGACACTCGATCGGGCGATGGGCGCGCTTGTCGGCGGAGCGCTGGGCGACGCGCTCGGCATGCCGACGCAGCTTCTGTCGCCGGCCCGGATTGCCGAACTCCACGGCCACGTCGAGGATTTCATCGCGCCTTTCGCCGACCATCCGGTGTCGAAGGGACTTCTGGCCGGAACCATCACCGACGATACCGAACAGGCGCTGCTGCTCGGCCGCATCCTCGTCGAATCGGGCGAGCGCTTCGACCACGCGCGTTGGGTCAACGCGCTGCTCGACTGGGAGCGCGACGTCAAGGCGCGCGGCAGCTACGATCTCTTGGGCCCGTCGACCAAGCGCGCCATCGACGCCATCAACAATGGCGTGCCGGCGGAGGAGGCCGGGCGCAGCGGCGACACCAATGGCGCGGCCATGCGCATCGCCCCGGTCGGCATCATGATGCCGCTGGAGCCGCTGGACGCGTTCGTCGCCAAGGTGGCCGAAACCTGCCGCGCAACGCATAACACGTCCATCGCCATTGCCTCGGCCGCTGCCGTTGCGGCGGCCGTCAGCCGTGGCATCGCCGGTGGCGACTGGCGCGCCGCATCAGACAGCGCCGTCGCGGCGGCGAGGCGAGGGGCGACGCTCGGCCATTGGGTGACCGGTGGCGACATCGCCGCTCGCATCGTCTGGGGGCAGGATATCGTGCGCGGCAAGGCGAAAAGAGATGCGATCCGGCTGATCATCGATCTGGTCGGCACCGGCGTCGCCAGCCAGGAATCGGTTCCGGCAGCCTTCGCTGTTCTGGAAGTCGCGGGCGGTGATCCCTGGCAGGCGGCGGTCATCAGTGCCAATCTCGGCGGCGATACCGACACGATCGGCGCCATCGCGGCAGGCATGGCGGGTGCCTGTGCCGGCTTCTCGCGATTGCCACGGCAGCGTGTCGCTGATCTCAAGGGCTTCGACATGGCGGACGTTCGCGCACTGGCAGCCGATCTCGTCGCGGCAAGGGTGGCAAGGAGCGGTGCGCAGAAAACCGGCTCCGGCAAGGACACCGCGGCATGAGCGGGCGTCTGGTCCATATCGGCAGCGCGGTGGTCGATCATGTCTACCGCATCGATGCCTTGCCGGCGCCAGGCTCCGAGAAGACGGCGTCGAGCTATGCGCAGGTCGCCGGCGGCGGTTTCAACATGATGGTCGCGGCCAGCCGCACAGGCATGAAGGTGGTGTTCGGCGGGCAGCTCGGCAGCGGACCGAATGGCGACTTTTTACGCGCGGCCTTTGCCACGGAGGGGATCGAGACGCTGACACCGCCATCGCCGGTCATGGACAGCGGCAATTGCGTCGCCATGATTTCGAGCGACGCCGAACGCACGTTCGTGTCATGGCCAGGTGCCGAGAGCGTGCTCAGCCTCGACATGATGGCGCCCGTGGCGGTCGCGCCTGGGGATTGGGTGTTCACGTCAGGCTATACGCTGAGCTACAAGGGCAGCCGCGATGCGCTTGCCGACTGGATCGAGGCGTTGCCGGCGCAAACCTCGTTTGTCTTTGACCCGACGCCGATCATTTCAGACATTCCGAGGCCCATCCTGGCACGGGTGCTTGCCCGGGCCACGTGGCTGAGCTGCAACGTGACGGAAGCCGTCGAGATCGCCGGCCAGGGCGATGTCGAAGCCCTCGCGGCGCGGCTTCTTGCCGACCATTGCCGGCATGCCGCCGGCGTCGTCATTCGTTCCGCGGCCAAGGGCTGCCATATCAGGCTGGCCGACGGCACGACACGGACCGTTGCCGGCTTCAAAGTGGATGCCATCGACACCAACGGCGCCGGCGACACCCATATCGGCGCTTTCGTCAGTGCGCTGTCGCGCGGCGCGCACCCCTTTGAGGCAGCGCGCTACGCTAATGCGGCGGCCGCCATTTCGGTTACCCGCCATGGCGGCTCGTCGGCGCCAAACGATCACGAGATCCAGGAATTCCTAAGCCGTGACGGTTATTCGGTGACCGCGCCTGGCCGGAAGCAAGAGGCCTAAACAAACCCGCCAAGCGGGCAAACAATGAGAGGAACGAACATGCGCATGCCCAGACTGACTGCTTTCCTGGCGGCGACCGCCGTCATCACCTCAGGGCTGGCCGCCAGTGCCGCCGAAGTGCATGTGCTCAACTGGAAGGGCTATGGCGCTGACGAGCCGTGGGCCGTCGAGGCCTTCGAAAAGGCGACCGGCAACAAGGTCGTCAACGATTTCTTCAATTCCGAACAGGAAATGCTGACCAAGATCCGGACCAATCCGGGCCTCTATGACGTGGTCATGATCAACGCCGCCTTCAACGACCAGGCGATGGCGGAAAAGCTGATCCAGCCGATCGATATCTCGAAGCTGCCGAACTATGCCGACATCAGCAAGGACAAGGCGGGTTCGCCGATGCTCGACCATGACGGCAAGGTCTACGGCGTGCCGTGGGTGTGGGGGCTGACGGCGCTCGCCATCAACGAGAAGTCCTTCGACAAACCGCCGACGTCGATCGCCGAAATGTGGGATCCCGCGCACAAGGGCCGCGTCGTCATCCGCGACGACGCCGTCGAGGCGGTGCAGTTCGGCGCCATCGCCACTGGCCAGAACATCAACGACATCAAGGACATGGACGCGGTGAAGACGAAGCTCACCTCGCTGATGCCGCAGATCAAGACTTTCTGGAGCTCGGAAAACGACTGGAACCAGATGGTCGCCTCCAACCAGATCGACATCGGCACCTATTGGAGCGGCTCGGCCGATCGCGCCAAGACCCACTTCAAGCTGCCGGTTTCGCTGGTCATTCCGCAGGAAGGCGCCGTCGCCTGGCTCGATGCCTTCTCTATTCCGGTCGGTTCCAAGAATGTCGCGGGCGCTGAGGCCTTCATCAACTACATGATCGACCCGAAATTCTATGTCGAATGGGTCACCAAGGTCGGTGCGCCCGTGTCGGCCAACACCAAGGCGGTGGAAGCGCTGCCCGAGGATGCCTTCAACCGCAAGGTGATGGGCGATCCCGAGGTCGCCAAGCGCCTCCAGTTCCAGGCGCCGATCACCGACAAACAGCGCGAAGCCTATCTGGCGCTGTGGCAGCAGCTCAAGGTCGACGTGAAGTAAAAGCAGACGTCTGGGCCGGCCGGCGATCTTCGCCGACCGGTTCTTCAGCCCTGGGGAGGAGTGCATGATGGCAGGTGCGGCCGCGTCGCGCAGTGGGCTGAAATCGGCGCTGCCGCTGCTGGCGCCAGCCTATCTCTGGCTGACGGTGGCGATCTTCCTGCCGCTCTCGGCCATGGTCTTCTTCTCCTTCATGACCGAGCTGCCGCTGTCGGGAAAGCCGTGGGCCTTCACCCTTGGCAACTATGCCGCCTTTTTCTCGCAAAGCCTCTATTTGACGCTGCTGCTGGCGTCGCTGCGCCTCGGCCTCGAGGTGACGCTGTGGTGCATCGTGATCGGCTATCCCGCGGCCTATGTGCTGGCCAAGGTGCTGAAGGGCCGCAGCCGCGAGGCGATCTTCCTGCTCGTCATCCTGCCGTTCTGGTCGAATGGGCTGGTGCGCATCTTCTCCTGGGCGATGGTGCTGCGCGAGGGCGGCATTCTCGATACGGCGCTCAACGCGCTGCT
Organism: Mesorhizobium sp. LNHC232B00; assembly: GCF_000502435.1. NCBI lineage: Bacteria > Pseudomonadati > Pseudomonadota > Alphaproteobacteria > Hyphomicrobiales > Phyllobacteriaceae > Mesorhizobium > Mesorhizobium sp. LNHC232B00. Next base: position 59,833 of record NZ_AYWP01000030.1, on the reverse strand, counting down.
GCCGTTCAAGATCAACATCGATCTCATGTATTCCTATCCAGCCGTCATCATCGGGCTGGTGCACTCCTACGTGCCTTACATGGTGCTGACTTGCTATCTCACCCTGCAGGCGATCGACGATTCGCTGATCGAGGCCGGGCGCTCGCTCGGCGCCTCACGGCTGCAGGTGCTGAAGCGGGTGATCATCCCGCTGTCGATGCCGGGACTGGTGGCGGGCGCGGCGCTCATCTTCGTGCCGGTCGTCGGCTCGTTCATGGAGCCGCGCATTCTGGGCGGCCGTACTGGAACCTTTTACGGCACGGTGATCGAGGACCAGTTCGTCGCCGTGTTCAATTGGCCGCTGGGCGCGGCACTCTCCTTCATCCTGCTGGCCGTCGTGCTGGTCATCCTGGCGGTTGCCTCTCCGGTGTTGCGGAGGGCCGCGTGATGATGACCACCCGTATCCTCGAAGGACTTGGCCGCCTCTACATCGGGCTGCTGCTCGCCTTCCTCTATTTGCCGATCATCATCATGGCGCTGATGTCGTTCAACGTCTCGCCCTTCTACCAGTTGCCCTTCGAATGGACGACCGAGTGGTATGCCTCGCTGTGGCAGAACGACCAATTGATCGCGGCCACCTGGAACAGCCTCGAGATCGCCGTCATCACCACCATCATCAGCGTGGTGCTGGGATCGGCGGCGTCGCTGGCGCACTACCGCTATGAATTCCGGGGCAAGAAGTTCCTGCAGGCGCTGCTGTTTCCGCCGATCGCCATCCCGTGGCTGATCACCGGCACGGCGATGCTGATCTTCTTCTTCGGCGTCGGCATCGGGCGCGGCCTGTTCGCCATCCTGCTTGGCCATGTCGCGCTGGCGCTGCCCTATGTCATCGTCGTCGTATCGGCGCGGCTGCAGACCTTCGCGCCCGAACTGGAAGAGGCGGCGCGTTCGCTCGGCGCCAACCAGTGGCAGGTGACCAACCGCGTCACGCTGCCCTGGATCATGCCTGGCGTCATCGCCGGCGGGCTGTTTGCCTTCGCGGTGTCGTTCGACCAGTTCGTCGTCTCCTATTTTCTGGCGACGCCTGGCCAGACGACGCTGCCGGTCGAAATCTACGCCGCAATCCGCAAGGGTTTTACCCCCGAGATCAACGCGGTCTCGACGATCATCATCGTCGTGTCGATGGCGCTGATGTTGCTGACGGCGCGGTTCTTCAAATTCGGCGGAGAGAAATAATGGCCGGCGTGCAGGTATCGAACATCTCGCGCAGCTTTGGCGCGCACAAGGCGCTGGACGATGTCTCCATCGATTTCCCCGATGGCGGTTTCTATGCGTTGCTCGGGCCGTCGGGCAGCGGCAAGACCACGCTGCTGCGCCAGATCGCCGGCTTCGATTTTCCCGACTCCGGCCGCATCGCCATTGGTGGCGAGAGCGTCGAACGGGTGCCGGTCGAGAAGCGCCGCATCGGCATGGTGTTCCAGAACTACGCGCTGTTTCCCAATATGAGCGTCGCCGACAACGTCGCCTTCGGCCTGTCGGTGCGCGGCGAGGCCAAGGCTGTGATTGCCACCGAAGTGCAGCGCGCGCTCGATCTCGTGCAATTGGGCAAGCTTGGCGGCCGCCGGCCGCATCAGCTCTCCGGCGGCCAGCGCCAGCGCGTGGCGCTGGCGCGGGCCATCGTCACCAAGCCGCGCGTGCTTTTGCTCGACGAGCCGCTCGGCGCGCTCGACAAGGCGCTGCGCGTCGACATGCAGATCGAACTGAAGCGCATCCAGCGCGAGATCGGCATCACCACCATCTTCGTCACCCACGACCAGGAAGAAGCGCTGACGATGAGCGACCGGATCGGCATCTTGCGCGACGGCAGGCTGGTGCAGGAAGGGCCGCCAGAGGAGATATACGACCGGCCGAAAAGCGAATTCGCCGCCACCTTCCTCGGCGACGCCAACATTTTCCGCGGCGATTCGACCGGCAACGGCATCCGGCTGCCGGATGGCACGGCGATCGCCGCCGGCGTGGGCGCGACGCTTGCAGCCGGCGCGAAGGCAAGTTGCGCCGTTCGGCCCGAGCGCATTCGGATTGCCACGGATGCAGGCATTTCGGACGGCGATGCCAATAGCCTGAAGGGCCAGGTCTCCAAGCGCATTTTCGCCGGCAACAACAGCACCTACTTCGTCGAGCGCGCCGGCCAGACGTTGAAAGTCATCGTGCAGAACACCGGCGCGGACAGGTTGGCGGAAGGGCAAGATGTGGTGCTGCGCTGGTCGCCGGAGAGTACGGTGTTGATCGCGGCGGGGTAGGGTCCAACTGAGAGGTTGGCGCTCCGTCACACCCCCCTCTGCCCTGCCGGGCATCTCCCCCGCAAGGGGGGAGATCAGCAGCGTAAGCGCCGCAGCTCTTCCTGCAACGTTGAAAATTTGCGAAAGCAGAAATGACCGCCAATCTCCCCCCTTGCGGGGGAGATGCCCGGCAGGGCAGAGGGGGGTGCTGTCCCTCAGTCCTCTCTGATTGCGAGCCCGGAGCTACAATGACCCTGGAACTGAGCACGCGCGACCGATCCATGCTCGACGGCGGGCAAGGCCCATCTGCGGCCGCCGCGATGAAAATCCTCGTCGCCTTCTCCCGAGCCATCGGCGCGCACAGCCTGCTCGACATATCAGGTGCCCATATCGATGGCTGCCTCTATCATGGCAAGGCCGGGCTCGATTTCGTCGAACGGCTCGCCGAGGGCGGTGGTCGCGTCAAGGTGCCGACGACGCTCAATGTCGGCTCGTTCGACCTCATCCATCCCGGCATGGTGAAGATGCCGGCAGCGGACGAGGTGCCGGCGCGGCGGCTGATGAAGGCGCATATGGAACTTGGCTGCCAGGCGACGTTCACCTGCGCGCCCTACCAGACACGGTTCCGGCCTGAATTCGGCCAGCAGATCGCCTGGGGCGAATCCAACGCCATCGTCTTCGCCAATTCGGTGATCGGGGCGCGCACCAACCGCTATGGCGATTTCATCGACCTGTGCTGCGCCATGACCGGACGCGCGCCGGCCTGGGGCCTGCATCTGAGCGAAAACCGGCGCGGCCGCATCCTGTTCGAATTGGACGTTCCTGATCCGGAGCCGAGCGACAGCTTGTTCGTTGGCGTCGGGCTGATCATCGGACAAGCCAGCGGCGATCGAATTCCGGTGATTGCCGGCCTGCCGCAGCCGCGCGACGAGGACCAGTTGAAGGCACTGGGTGCTGCGGCGGCAACGACGGGTGCTGTGGCGCTGTTCCATGCGGTCGGCATCACGCCGGAAGCCGGAACGCTCGACGAGGCGTTTCATGGCGAGGCGCCGGAGGAGACGGTCCGCATCACCCGTTCCGACATCGATCACGCGCTGGCCAGGCTATCGACGGTGCCGGATGGCTCACGGCTCGCGGCGGTCTCGTTGGGCACGCCGCATTTCTCCCATGAGGAATGGATGCGCCTGTTGCCGCTGCTGCGCGAGGCAGCGCCGGGCAGGGGCATCCCGATCTATGTCAACACAGGCCGTGCGACACTGACACGATTGCAGGAAGAGGGTGCCTTGGCTGGGATGGAGGCGTTCGGCCTGGTTCCGGTTGCCGACACCTGCACCTATGTCACCTCGATCATGGAACGGCTCGACGGCGTGGTGATGACCAATTCCGGCAAATGGGCGCATTACGCGCCGGGCAATATCGGCGTGACCGTCGCCTTCGCCGACATGAAGGATTGCATCCGTTCCGCCGCGGTCGGCCATGTCGTGCGGAGCGGCACATGACACAACCGGTGGAAGCGTTTGAAAGAGCAGGCATCTTTCAGCTGGCCGGTGAGGCCGAAGGTCGGGCGCTGGTGTTTTCGCAGCCGCTCAGTTTCTGGGGCGGGATCGATGCGGAGACCGGCGACGTAACAGACCATTCGCATCCGGGGCTCGGCCAGAATGTCGCCGGCAAGATCCTGGTCATGCCGAGCGGGCGCGGCTCGTCGTCCTCGTCCTCGGTGCTGGCCGAGGCGATCCGCAAGGGCACGGCGCCGGCCGGCATTCTTCTGGAGCGGCCGGACCCGATCCTGGCCGTGGGCGCCATCGTCGCCGAGTTTCTCTATGGGATACGCATGCCGTTGGTGGTGTGTGATATTTCCGGCATCGTCGCCGGCGACAGGATAGCGATCGGCGCTGGCGCGGACGGCCGGGCGATCATAGGAGTTAAGACGGAAAGCTAGCTCAAATCTCCGGGATGTTTTCCTTGAAGATCACCTGCAGCCTCGGCTGGTGCAACTCGTAGGGCAGTCCCCGGACCGCATGGGTCAAGGTGTTGAGCGCCTCGCGGGCCTCGACGCGCGGGTTTTGGTCGATGACCGCGTCGAGCGTGCCATCGAGCAGCAGCTCCTTGGTGCCGTCCGTCACCTCATGGCCAAGGAAGACCATGGATTGCGCGCGGCCGCGCTCCTTGAGCGCGCGGGCTATGCCGGTGTTGCCGGCGCCGACATTGTAGATTGCGGCAAGGTCGGGGTGCCGTTCCAGAAGCGCTGATGCTTCCGAATAGGCCTTTTCGCGGTCGTCCAGCATTTCGCGCATTTCGACGATCTCGAGATTGGGCGATTCCTCGGTCAATATGTGCCGGAACCCCATCTCGCGTTCCTCATGGCCGCGATAGGAGAGCGAGCCGGCGAACAGCGCCACCTTGCCGGGACGTTCCGACCCCATGAACCGGTTGAGCAGATAGCCGGCCAGCCGGCCGGCGGCGCGGTTGTCGATGCCGATATAGGCGACCCTGGGCACATGCAGGATGTCGGAGGCGATGGTCACCACCTTGACGTCGTTGGCCGACAGCGAGCGGATCGCCTCGCGCACCGTCGGATGGTCGAGCGCGATGACGCCGACGCCTTGCGTCTGTCCGCGCAGATCCTGCAGCAGACGGGCGAGCCGATCGGGATTGAAGCCCTCTATGGTGGCGATGTGGACGTCGAGATCGGGTCGCGCCAGAGCCTGCGCCTCGATGTGGCGGTGCAGCATCTTGATGAAGGAATTGGTGCCGGCCGGCAGTGCGAAGTCGAGCCGGATGATCTCGCCGGGCGAGGTGCGCGGCGCTGCCCCGTTCGGGCCTTCGGCGATGTAGCCTAGGCGTTGCGCCATTTCGAGCACCACCTCGCGGGTACGCGCCCGCACCCCGGGCCGATTGTTGAGCACGCGGTCGACGGTGGCGGCGGAGACGCCGGCTTCCCGGGCTATGTCAGTCAGGGTGGAACGCACCGTCTTTCATCTCCTCGACGCATCAGGATTACGCATTGTCCGCGGCCGGCCTGATGGCAACGGCTCCTCGCTATCCGCGATTCTGATGGGAAATGATGTATCCGGCCTTGGCCGATGCGCAAGTCGTCGCGCTAAATCAAGTCGCCCGGCACGGCCATACCGGGGCGGGAAGATATATTTCCCATCAAATCGAGGCATGGAGAGCGTTGTAAGGACCTTCGTGTGACGCATTTCCTCGCCCCATTGCGATGTTGTGAGGTATTTTGATTATTTATGATGTTGACAGCCTTCCGATCCTGCCGTCAATATCCCTCATGGGCTCGTGGAGGAAACATTGGGCCCGAGGGAGGAATTCCAATGTCTGATCTGATCCGCATGTCGCGACGCCGATTGCTGGCGTCCGGAGGAAAGGCGGCGGTGTTCGTAGCCGCGGCAGGTATCGCACCCCAATTCATCCGCCCCGGCCGTGCCTATGCGGCGGACGCGCTGGCACCGGGCATGATCGGCGGCCCGACCGGTTTCGAGGGCGCCGAGCGCTACCAGTATGGCGCCGACACGCCGGAAGGCCGTGCCATCGAGGCGGCCAAGGCGCTGAAGGGCGCCGGCAAGGCGCCGGCCAAGATCGTGCTCGGCCTGTCGGACGGCTCCATCGGCCAGCTTACGCAGCCTTTCCCGGCCGGCGCGCCGTCGATCAAGGAGCTGTGGGAAAAGGAAACCGGCATTCCGATCGAGATCGTCGGCCTGCCGAACGGCCAGGAATTCACCAAGACGATGCAGGACATCTCCACCAAGGGTGGGGCCTATGACATCTATTCCACCGAATGGAACCGCCTCGGCGATCTCGCCGAGACCGGCGGCATCGCCAAGCTCGACGACTTCGTCGCCCAGTACAAGCCCGAATGGGACGACCCCAAGACCGGCTATGTCGATGGCGCCAAGGGTGTGTCGCTGCTCAACAAATACCGTGGCTCGAACTATGGCGTGTCGCTGGACGGCGACTTCCAGACCTGGGTCTATCGCACCGACCTGTTCGGCGACGCCGCAGAGCAGAAGGCGTTCAAGGACAAATACGGCTACGATCTGGCGCCGCCGAAAACCTGGAAGCAGCACGGCGATATCGCTGCCTTCTTCCAGCGTCCGGAAAAGGGCCTGTTCGGCTCGACCGACCTGCGCAACCAGGGCTGGGGCTACACCAACTGGTACCAGCGCTATGTCTCGATGGCCTCGCCCAACCAGTTCCTGTTCGGCGACGACGGCAAGCCGCTGATCAATTCCGAGCATGGCATCGCCGCCACCAACGAATATGTCGAATCGCTCGCCCATCACTCGCCGGATGCGATCTCGTGGGGCTGGCCGGAGCAGTATGGCAATTTCGCCAAGGGCGGCGCGGCGATGACCTGCGCCTTCTCGAACCTGCCGAAGTTCCTCGACAATGCCGGCAACAAGGATTCGGCCGTCACCGGCAAGATCGGCACGATGCTGCCACCCGGCCGCGAGATCGACGGCAAGCTGATCAGCCGCTCCGTGCTGTGGTTCTCGCTGACCGGCATGGTCTCGTCGCAGTCGAAGAACCAGGAGGTCGCCTATCTCCTGCTGCAATGGCTGGGCTCGGCCCGCATCTACGCCTGGATGAGCGCCAATCCCGGCGGCTATCTCGATCCGTTCCGGCTTTCGGATTTCTCCGATCCGCTGGTGCGCCAGACCTATCATGCCTACCACATGGACGTGGTGCGCGAGACGGTCGCCCGCACCGTGCCGACCATCAACTATCCCGGCGCCACCGCCTTCCACAACGCGCTGGACGAAAACCTCATGGCCTCGCTGACCAAGGCCAAGACCGCAGAGCAGGCGATGGCCGATACCGAAGCCGAGTGGAAGAAGATCGCCCGGCGCATCGGCGAGGACAAATTGCTCGAAGCCATCAGGACCAACAAGGAGGCCTGGCCGACCGTTCTCGATCCGATCAGCTGATCCGTCTCCCTGGATCAGAGCCGGAGGGGAGGGGCGAAAGCTCTTCCCCTCCGCAATCAACGCCACCAGCAAAAGCAGCCAGATGAAGCGTTCCGTTCCCTTCGAGATATTCCGCTACGCCGCGATCCTGGCGGCGATGGCGGTGACGCTGGTGCCGATCCTGTGGATGGTGTCGATGGCCTTCAAGCCGATCGCCGAATGGTCGGCGACAGGTGCCGACCTGACATGGTGGCCGAAGAACCCGACGCTCAGCAATTTCCAGTTCGTGTTCGGCGAGTCCACCAACAGCCTGATCGTGGCGCTCGACCGCACCGCGCTGAAGCCGATCCTGTCGTCGCTGCTGTCGGCTGTGTTCGGCACAGCGATCGCCATGTCGGCGGGCACGGCGGCGGCCTATGGGCTGTCGCGCTTCGGCTCGGGACAGAACCTGCCGCTGGCGCTGATCCAGCTCAGGCTGTTTCCGCCGATGGCGGTGATGATCCCGGTGATGATCATGTGGGCGTTCCTGAATTTCACCGACAGCTGGTGGGGCCTGGCGCTGATCTACGGCATCGTCACCTTGCCGTTCGCCTTCTGGCTGATGAAGACCTTCTTCGACGACATGCCTCGCGAGATCGAGGAGGCCGCCCTAGTCGAGGGCTGTTCGCGGCTACGCGTCTTCACCCGCATCACGCTGCCGATGATGCGCGCGCCACTTGCAAGTGCGGCATTGTTCGTCTTCATCCTCAACTGGTCGGATTATCTGATCGCGCTGCTTCTGACGACGCGCGAATGGGTGACGGTCCCCGTGTACATGGCCTCGCTGTCGTCCTCGATGACCGGCCAGCTCTATGGCGCCAAGGCAGCGCTTGGCCTCATCGCCGCCGTGCCGCCCGTCATCATGGGCATCGCCATCCAGCGCCATCTGGTGCGTGGGCTGACTTTTGGGGCGCTCAAGCAATGAGCGCGGTGACAGTGACTGTTTCGGAGGACGAAATGGGCGCCGCGCGTGCGAAGCCGGCCCTGCGGGACGAGGGCGCGCGGCTGGGATTCCGGCTGACCCTGCCGGCGCAGATCCTGGTGCTGTTCATCTCCGTCTTTCCGCTCTTGATGCAGCTCTACATCAGCGTCACCGACTGGTCGCCGCTCTCGGGCATCGGCTGGTGGAACGCCTGGGAGATGTGGAACAGTTTTGCCAACTACACCGACCTTGCCGCCGATGCCCGTTTCTGGAGCGCGCTGAGGCGCACGGCAATCGTCATGGTCGTCTGCGTGCCGGCTGAATTCCTGTTGGGTCTCGCATTGGCGACGCTGTTCGCCGACGATTTTCCCGGCAAGCGCATCTTCTATTCGATCCTGCTGATGCCGATGATGGTGGTGCCGGCGGTGGCCGGCTACATGTTCTTCATGCTGTTCCAGTCGGGTGGTCCGGTGAACGATATCCTGTCCGCCATCACGGGTACACGCGTCACCATTGCCTGGCTGTCGGATCCGACGCTGGCGCTGATCGCGGTGATGATCGCCGATATCTGGCAGTGGACGCCGCTGATGTTCCTCATCCTGCTGGCCGGCCTGGTCGGCGTGCCGGAGGACCAGATCAAGGCGGCGACACTGCTCGGCGCCAATCCGTGGCAGCGCTTCGTCACCATCGTGCTGCCGAAGATGAAGACGATCATCATCATCGCGCTGGCGATCCGAGTGATCGAGAACTTCAAGATTTTCGACACGCTCTTCATCATGACCGGCGGCGGTCCCGGCGTCGCCACGGAAACGATCTCGGTCTACATATACAAGGTTACCACGCAGGATCTGATCTGGGGCTATGTGGCGGCTATCGCGCTCGCCATCCTGATCGTGCTCTCCATCGTTGCCGTGTTCGCCATGAAGCGCATGGCGCGGGCAAGGCAGGTGCCGGCATGAGCGCGATCCAGCTGCGTAACCTCACCAAGGCATTCGGCGATTTCACCGCGCTGAAGACCATGGATCTCGAAATATCCGATGGCGAGTTCATGGCGCTGCTCGGACCCTCGGGCTGCGGCAAGTCGACGACGATGAACATGATCGCCGGCATGGAAGAACCGACCAGCGGCAAGATCCTGTTTGGCGAGCGCGACATGGCCGGCGTGCCGATGGGCCGGCGCGGCGTCGGCTTCGTGTTCCAGAACTACGCCATCTTCACCCACATGACGGTGCGCCAGAACCTTGCCTATGGCCCGAGGATGCGCGGCGCGGACAAAGCCGAGATCGACCGCCGCGTCGGCGCCATTGCCGAGCTGCTGCAACTGGCGCCGCTGCTCGACCGCAAGGCCGACCGGCTGTCGGTCAACATCTTGCAGCGCGTCGCGATCGGCCGCTCGGCGATCATGGAGCCGGCAATCTTCCTGCTCGACGAGCCGCTGTCCAATGTCGACGCCGCCTTCCGGGCTGTGATGCGCACCGAGCTCAAGCAACTGCAGCGCCAGTTCAGGCAGACCATGGTCTACGTCACCCATGACCAGCTCGAGGCCATGACCATGGCCGACCGCATCGCCGTCATGGACCATGGCGTGCTGCAGCAGGTCGGCACGCCGCTCGAGGTCTACAACAATCCGGCCAATGTCTTCGTCGCTCGTTTCATCGGCGCACCGGGCACGAACCTGCTCAAAGGCAAGCCGGCGGAAAGCGACAGGGGCCTTGTCGTCGATCTCGGGCCGCTGGGTGTGACGCCGCCACTGCCGGACGATCTGGCAGCCACCTTGCGCGGCGCGCGTGGCGACGTGCTCTACGGTTTTCGGCCGGAGCAGGTGGCGTTGGCGCAGGACGTGCGCGGGCTCGCCATGCCTGTCACCTTCGTCGAGCGGATCGGCGCGCGCACCATCGTCCATCTCGGCGAAGGCGAGGGCGCCGTGAAGGCGGTGTTCGACAATGATGTCGGGCTGTCGATCGGGCAGACGGCTGTCGTCGCGCCCGCGGCTTCGTCGGTACGTGTCTTCGACGCCGCCAGCGGCCTTGCGATGGGGGCGGGCTGAGCCATGGCCGACATCATCTTTCGCAATGTCACGAAACGCTATGGTGCTACGATCGCCGTCGACGACGCCTCGTTCACCGTCAACGACAACGAGTTCTTCTGCTTCTTCGGGCCGCCGCTGTCGGGGAAGTCGACGATCCTGCGCCTGGTGCTCGGGCTTGAGATGCCGGATGCCGGCGAAATCCTGATCGGCGGCAGACCGGTCAATACGGTATCGCCGGCCGAGCGCAATGTCGCGATGGTGTTCCAAAACCTGGCGCTGTTCCCGCATATGAGCGCGCTGGACAATGTGCGTTTCCCGCTGGTCGAGCGCCGGGTCGCCGAGACCCAGATCGAAAAACGCGTCGCCGATGTCGCCGCCAAGCTGCATATCGGCCATATCCTGCATAAGCCGCCGGCGCAGCTTTCGGGCGGCGAGCGGCAGCGCGTGGCGATCGCGCGCGCGCTGGTGCGCGACCCCAATGCCTATCTGATGGACGACCCGATCTCGGCGCTCGATGCCAGGCTGCGCGAGGAGACGCGTGTCGAGCTGAAGCGCATCCAGCGGGAGCTCGGCAAGACGCTGATCTACGTCACCCACGACCAGGAAGAGGCGATGTCGATCGCCGACCGCATCGCCATACTGGACAATGGCACGATCAGGCAGATCGGTGCGCCGGCCGAGATCTACGACCGCCCGGCCAGCACCTATGTGGCGCGGCTGCTCGGTTCGCCTGTCATGAACATCCTGAAATCGGCGCGCGGCGAGGGCGGCGTCGAGGCGGCTGAAGGCACGATCCGGATTGCCGACAAGGCTGCCCCCGTTGATGCTGTCGAGATTGGGCTGAGACCGGAAGACATCAAGGTCAGACCGTGGCCCATTGATGGCAAAGAGGATGGAGGGCCGGGCCACCCGGCGCGGGTGTTCGAGGTCGAGCCGCTCGGCGGCTATACCGTGGTGACGCTCGCCGCCGGGCAGGCGCGGCTGAAGGCACTGTTGCGCGGCCAGCCCGACATCAGGCCCGATGCGATGGTGGCGATATCCTGCGAGCCGGCCCGCGTGCATTATTTCGGGCAGAGCGGAGGCGCGTTGGCGAGATGATTGCGGCCGCGAGGACAGAGTTTCGGGAGGAAGACATGACAGGCAAAGGTTTCGAGCCGGACGTGAAGGTCCGCACGAAAGAATACAGGATCGGCTGCGTCGGCGCCGGCATGATCATGGCCGAGTGCCATCTGGCTGCCTACAAGGAGGCCGGGTTTCCGGTGGTGGCGATCGCATCGCGCACCAAGGCAAGTGCCGAGAAGGTGGCGACACGCTGGGGCATCCCGACCGTCCACGATACGCCGGAGCGGTTGATCGAGGACGCAAGCGTCGAGATCATCGACCTTGCCTTTCCGCCGGACCAGCAGCCGGCGCTGATCCGCCATGCGCTGAAGCAGAAGCACATCAAGGCGATCCTGGCGCAGAAGCCGTTGGCGCTTTCGGTCGAGGAGGCGGTCAAGCTGCGCGACGAGGCGGCGAAGGCCGGCAAGATCCTCTCGGTCAACCAGAACATGCGCTACGACCAGTCGATGCGCGTGCTGAAGCAGATCATCGACAGCGGCGCGCTCGGCGACATCGTGTTCGCGCAGATCGACATGCACGCCATCCCGCACTGGCAGACGTTCCTCGAGGATTACGATCGGCTGACGCTCGCCAATATGAGCGTGCATCATCTCGATGTGCTGCGTTTCCTGTTCGGCGATCCCCTGGAGATCACCACGCTGACGCGCAAGGATCCGCGCACGAAGTTCGATCACTCCGACGGCATCACCGTGTCGACCCTGCGCTTCCCGTCCGGGGTGCTCGCCGTGTCGCTGGAGGATGTCTGGTCCGGCCCGCGCCAGGAAGGCTACAAGGACGACCAGCATATCAACTGGCGCGTCGACGGCACCAAGGGCGTGGCCAAGGGCACGATCGGCTGGCCGACGGGCGCTGCCTCGACCCTGACCTACGCCTCGACCGAGACCACCGGTGGCGAATGGGTGAGCCCAAGCTGGGACACGATGTGGTTCCCCCATGCCTTCATCGGCGTGATGGAGCAACTGCAGCACGCGGTGAAGACAGGCATGCCACCGGCGCTGTCGGTCGCCGACAACGTCAAGACCATGGCGCTGGTCGAAGCGGGCTACCGCTCGATCGACGAGGGCCGCACGGTCAAGCTGTCCGAGATCGCTATCTGATCACCGCAACTGAAACACCAGACAACTGAATCGCTTACAGGGAGGAATTCACGTCATGATGCAGGCAGGTATTTTCACGGGCTATTTCCCGTACGGTCTCGAAGAGACGGCGAAGAAGATCCGCGGGCTCGGTTTCAACACGGTGCAGCTCGACCTGCACTTCAGGGATGTCGACCTGTCGGCCGGCCAGATCACCAAGGACAAGGCGAAGAGGGTGCGCGACGTCTTCCGCGACCACAATCTGCCTGTCTGCTGCGTGTCGGGCTACACCAACATCATCCATCCGGACAAGGCCGAGCGTGACAAGCGCGTCGGCTACCTCAAGGAGATCATCCGCAATGCCCGCCATTTCGGCTCGCCTTACGTGATCTCGGAGACCGGGACCTACAACACCGAATCCGACTGGGTGCATCACCCCAAGAACAAGACCGAGGAAGGTTTCGAGGAATGCCGCAAGGTGATCGCCGACCTTGCCCAGACAGCCTATGACCATGGCGCGGTCTTCCTGCTCGAAACCTACGTCAACAACGTCGTCGGCTCTGTCGAGGAGACGGTGCGGATGTTCGCGCAGGTCGACCATCCCGGCCTTGGCCTGCTGATGGACCCGACCAACTATTTCGAGACGCACAACATCGACCGCATGGATCAGATCCTGAACCAGGTGTTCGACACGTTGACCGACAAGATCAAGATCGCGCATGCCAAGGACGTCAAGCGTTCGGGCGACGACAAGTCGGAGAAGCACGCCGATATCGGCGACGCCGACGCGATGGAAAGCCATACGTTCCGCGGCGTCGGCGAGATCGAGCTGCCGGCGCCCGGCCTCGGCTCGCTGAACTACGACCTCTATCTCAAGCGGCTGGCGGAAAAGCACCCGAACATCCCGGTGATCATCGAGCATCTGTCGGAAGACGACGTGCCGCGCGCCAAGACATTCCTGGACGGGAAGTTCCGCGCCAACGGCCTGTGATGGCCAGTCGCGCCGCCGGTGCATGGCGGCGCGGCTCCAAACAAGGGAGGAAAGAATGTTGAAATTCGCTTTGAAATTGGCGGCCGCCGCGACAGTGCTTGCCGGCGTCGCGTTCGGATCGACGGCGCAGGCGCAGGACGGGCAGAAGACGTTTTATCTCCTGTCGCATGGCGGCCCGTCGGACGCGTTCTGGATCGACTGGAATGCCGGCGCGACCAAGGCCTGCGACCAGCTCAAGGTGACCTGCAAGATCTCCTTCAGCGGCGGCGACATGGCGGCGCAGAAGGAGGCCTTCAACTCGGCGCTCGCCGCCAAGCCTGACGGCATCGCCACGACCTCGGCGCAGCCGGGCCTGTGGACCGAGGAGGTCAAGGCGGCCAAGGCAGCCGGCATCCCGATCGTGTTCTTCAACACCGACGATCCGGCGACGGGGCGCCAGGCCTATGTCGGGGCCGACCTCAAGGAAGCCGGCGCGATCTGGGCCAAATATCTCGTCGACCACAAGATGGTTAAGCAGGGCGACAAGGTGTTCTTGCCGGTGGAAGTGCCCGGCGCCAGCTACCAGCAGCTCGAAACCGAAGGCATTGCCAGCGTGTTCGATCCGCTCGGCATCAAATACGATGTGGTCGATTGCGGCACCGATCCCGCCGGCATCATCGCCAAGATGACCGACTACATGGTGGCCAACAACCCGCCGGCGATCATCGCACTCGGCGATTCCGTGGCGGCCAGCGTCAAGCGGGTGTTCGACGGCGCAGGCGTTCCGGCCGGCAAGATCCCGGTCGTCGGCTGGGGCAATTCCAAGGAGACGGCACAGGCGGTCAAGGATGGCTTCGTCAACGCCGCCGCCTGGCAGTACCCGTCGGCGCAAGGCTTCATGCCGGTGGCGCTGCTCGGGCTCGCCGCCTCGGGCGAACCGATCGGCTACGACATCCACACTTTCGGTCTCTACGACGCCTCCAGCGTCGACCCGATCCTGAAGCTCTACGACAAGAAGTGAGAAACCGGCGCCCGCCGGCAAGCGGCGGGCGTCTTCCAAAGCATGGTCCAAGCAGTCATGACAATTGCCGCAGAAGATGACGCGCCGGGAGCGAAGGGCAGATCGAGCCTGCTGCGCTCGCCGCAATTCTCCTCTTTCATCATTCTCATCGTGCTGCTGGCGGTGTTCGCCATCGCGGACGCCAATTTCCTGTCGCCGCTCAACATCTCCAACATGATGGCGTTCCTGCCCGAACTCGGCATCATCGCGCTCGGCATGACGCTGCTCCTGACGGCGGGCGAGTTCGACCTGTCCGTCGGCGCGGTGTTCGGGCTGGCGCCGGTGGTGGTGATGCTTCTGGTGCAGAATGGCGGGGTGGATATCGGCGTCGCCCTACTGGCCGGGCTTCTCCTGTGCATCGCGATCGGCGCGATCAACGGACTGATCGTCACCAAGATCGGCATCTCGTCCTTCCTGGTGACGCTGTCGATGCTGCTCGTCGTGCGCGGGGCGGCGCTCTACATCACGCAAGGCTTTCCGCTGAAATCCTGGGACCAGCCCGGCTTCTTCGTGACGCTGCTCGCCGGCAGCTTCAATATCGGCTCGTTCCGCTTCTACACGTCGCTGTGGTGGTTCATCGGCCTGTCGCTGCTGGCGATCTACATCCTGCGCTACGCCAAGCTCGGCAACTGGATCAGCGCCATCGGTTCAAACCGCAACGCGGCGGTGGCGCGCGGCGTGCCGGCCGATGCCGTCAAGATCTGGCTGTTCATCGCGACCTCGGTGCTGGCCGGTCTTGCCGGCATGATCAGCGCCTTTCGCATCTCGGCCGCCTCGCCGGTCGCCGGCACCGGCTACGAGTTGGAAGTGATCGCCATGGTGGTGGTCGGCGGCACGGCGCTGACCGGCGGGCGCGGCACCATCCTGGGCACCATCGTCGGCGCGCTGATGCTGCGCGCCATCCGCAACGGCATCGTGCTGATCGGCGTACCGGGGCTCGCCTACAACATCTTCGTCGGCCTCATCATCCTCGCCATGCTCATCCTGCACGCTCTGCTGCAGAAGAACGCCGCAAGGGGCTGACGATGGAAGTGCTTCGGCTGCAGAATTTGCAAAAATCCTTCGGCAGCGTGCGCGCGCTGAAGAATGCCTCGCTGTCATTACGGGAGGGCGAGGTGGTGGCGCTGCTCGGCGACAATGGCGCCGGCAAATCGACGCTGATCAAGGCGATCTCGGGCGTGTTTCCCGTCGACCGTGGCGACATCTTCGTGCGCGGCGAGAAGGTCTCGATCCGCTCGACCCGCGATGCGATGGACTTGGGCATCGAAACCATCCACCAGGACACGTCGCTGGCGCCGGATCTCAGTATCGCGCGCAACCTTTTCCTTGGGCGCGAGCCGGTCAAATTCGGCTGGCTCGGCGTCTTTGCGCCGCTCGATCTTGCCAAGCTGCGCAAGGCCGCTTCCGAACTGCTCAAGCGCGTCGGCATCTCGAAGAAGCTGGACGCCGATGCGCTGGTCTCGACGCTGTCGGGCGGCGAACGGCAGTCGATCGCCATTTCGCGCGCCATGCAGTTCGCCGCCAAGGTGATCATCTTGGACGAGCCGACCAACAATCTCGGCGTCGAGGAAACCCATGGCGTGCTGCGCTTCGTCAAGGAGGTGCGCGACGCCGGCCATTCGGTGCTGCTCATCACCCACAACATCCACCACGTGTTCCAGGTCGCCGATCGCATCATCGTCATGCGGCGTGGCGAGATCGTCGCCGAACAGACGGTCGCCGACACCGACCTCTTGACCGTGGAAAGCATCATCACCGGCGCCGACATGTCGGCCTTGCTCAAGGAGGCGAGGGCAAAGTGAAGGAAGTCGCATGGTAGAGCTTTACGGCAAGACGCTGTCGCGAAGGCAAGTCGCCGAGCGGTCCGGCATGTTGTCGCAATTCGCCGGGGTGCGGCTGATGACGCTTGGCGACGGGGTGGAGCGCGGCATCCGCATGCTTGAGTTCCGCACCGGTTCGGGCCTGCGCTTCACCGCGCTGGTCGACCGGGCGCTCGACATCGCCGATTGCGACTATAGGGGCCAGGCGATCGGCTGGCATTCGCCGAGCGGTTTTCGCCATCCGGGCTTGCACGAGTATGAGGGGGAGGGCGGGTTTGCCTGGGCGCGCTCCTTTTCCGGCCTGCTCGTCACCTGCGGGCTCGACCACATACTGGGCCGGGAAGAAGTACCTGCCGACACCTACAATTACCCCGGCAAGAAGACCACGGTCCATTCGCTGCATGGCCGTGTCGGCACGATCCCGGCGCGGCTGACCGGTTATGGCGAGCGCTGGGATGTCGACCGCTGCGTGCTGTGGGCCGAAGGTGTCGTCCAGCAATCGGCGGTGTTCGGCGAGGATCTGCATCTGATCCGGCGCATCGAGGCCGATGTCGGCGGCAGCGAGATCCGGCTGTCCGACCGTGTCGTCAATCACGGCTTCAACCGCACGCCGCATATGTATTTCTACCACGTCAATGTCAGCCATCCCTTGCTCGACGAAGGGTCGCGCTATCTGGCGCCGATCCGCGAAATTGTCTGGGCCGGCCATGCCGGCGAACACTACGAGGCGCAGAAGGTCGGCTACCGCACGGTGCCGGCGCCGCAGCTCGGTTTCAGCGAACAGGTCTGGCAGCATGAGATGACGGCTGACGCCAATGGGGAGGTGCCGGTGGCGGTGGTCAACGACCGGCTCGGTCTCGGCTTCGAAGTGGTGACGCGCAAGGACCAATTGCCTTGCGCCTATCAATGGCAGAATTTCCAGGCCGGGCAGTATGCGCTGGGTATAGAGCCTTCGACCCATCATGTGCTCGGCGATCTCGCCGCGCGTGAACGCGGCGAGATGATCTGGCTGGAGCATGGCGAAAGCCGGAGCTACGATGCGGTGTTTCGCGTCCTCGATGGCGCCCGCGAGATTGCCGCGGCCGAAAGCAGGATTACCTCTATCGCCAGGCAGCCGCGGCAGGATTATCCGCAACCGTCGGGAAATTTTGCGAGATTGAGGGCATGATGCGACAGGAATGCTCCGGCTGGCGGGCCGGAAAGCGGAGGCCGGTGTGATGGGCAAAAAACGCGACTACAGCCTGGTCGGCGAAAACACGCGGCTTGCGATCGAAACCGGCCTGGCCTCGGCCGAGTGGTACCACACCGACGTGCCGCGCAAGGCGATGAAGGAGCTGATGCAACGCTCCGACGGTCCGGCGATCAGGGACACGGTGATCTGGCTCGCCGTCATACTGGGCTCCGCCGCCGGCATCGTCTGGTTCTGGGGCTCGTGGTGGGTGGTGCCGTTCCTGTTCGTCTACGGCGTGCTCTACGGCTCGTCGAGCGACTCGCGCTGGCATGAATGCGGCCACGGCACGGCCTTCCGCACCCGCTGGATGAACGATGTCGTCTACCACATCGCCTCTTTCATGTTGATGCGCAATCCGGTGCAATGGCGCTGGAGCCATGCCCGCCACCACACCGACACCATCATTGTCGGCCGCGACGCCGAGATCGCCGTCATGCGTCCGCCGGACCTGTTGAAGGCGGCGCTGGCCTTCACCGGCATCCTCGATTTCCGCTATTCTCTGCCGACCCTTGTGCGCCAGGCGTTCGGCACGCTGTCGGAGGAGGAGAAGAGCTACATCCCCGAGATGGAGCAGCACAAGGCCGTGGTCGCCTCCCGCTGGCACGTGGCGGTGTACGTTGCGACGATCGCTTTCGCGATCGCGCTGGGGTCATGGGTGCCGCTGGTGCTGATCGGCTTGCCGCGCCTCTATGGCACCTGGCACATGGTGACGACGGGCCTGCTGCAGCATATTGGGCTTGCCGACAACGTCGTCGACCACCGGCTCAACACCCGCACCGTCTACATGAACCCGATCAGCCGGTTCATCTACTGGAACATGAACTACCACGTGGAGCATCACATGTTCCCGATGGTGCCTTATCACGCGCTGCCCAGGCTGCACGAACTGATCAAGCACGACCTGCCCGAGCCGAACCCTTCGATGTGGCATGCCTATCGCGAGGTCTGGCCGGTCCTGCTCAGGCAGCTGAAATACGAGGATTATTACCTCAAGCGCGAATTGCCGCCGACGGCGAGACCCTATCGCGGCGAATTCCACGAGGTCGATATGTCGGCGGCGGCCGAATAGCGATCGCGAATGATTGCAGGAGACAGAAATGACTGATTGGGTTGAAGCGTGCGCGGTTGATGACATCGAGGAAGAGGATGTCATCCGCTTCGATCATGGCGGCCGCACCTTTGCGATCTACCGCTCGCCCGATAATGAGTTCTTCGCCACCGACGGCTATTGCACGCACGAGAAGGCACATCTGGCGGACGGGCTGGTGATGGACGACATCATCGAATGCCCCAAGCACAATGGCCGGTTCAACTATAAGACCGGCCAGGCCAAGGGCGCACCGGTCTGCGTCAATCTCGCGACCTATCCGGTGAAGATCGAGGCCGGTAAGGTGATGATCCAGATTTGACGTGTGGCATCCGATCCAGCATCACAGAGGGGACATCTAAATGAGCCGAAAGAGACCGACCGTCGCCGACCTGCGCGCCATGAAGGGCAAGCGGCAGCTGACCATGCTGCGCGTGCTCAACCTGGACGAGGCGGAGGCCGCCGAGCGGGCAGGGGTCGACATCGTCTCGGTGCCACCCGAACTGGTGCTCAACCCTCAATATCGCGATGCAGCACCCAGCCTGTTCACCATGCCGGGCGAGAATTTCTTCGAGATCGGTACGGCGGATGACTTCGTCCGCTGGGCCTTCAGGCTCTACAAGGCAAGTGCCGACGCGGTCTATTGCAGCGCCGGCTATGCCACCATCAAGCGGATGGCTGATGACGCCATCCCCGTCATCGGCCATGTCGGCCTCATTCCTTCCCGCGCGACCTGGACCGGCGGCTTCAAGGCGGTCGGCAAGACCGCCGACACCGCCATCCAGGTGTTCGAGGCGGTGAAGCAGTTGGAGGCGGCCGGCGCCATCGGAGCCGAGATCGAAGTGGTGCCGGTCGAGGTGGCCAAGGCGATTTCGGAACGCACTTCGCTGATCATGCTGTCGATGGGGGCGGGCACCGGTTGTGACGCGCAATATCTGTTCGCCGACGACATTCTTGGCCAGAACCGGGCCCACATGCCCCGCCATTCCAAGGTCTATCGCAACTTCGCCGCCGAATATGACCGGCTGCAGGCGGAGCGGGTGGCGGCGTTTTCCGAATATGTCGCCGACGTCAACAGTGGCGCCTATCCCGAGGACAGGCACATCGTGCACATGGATCCGGCCGAGCTACGCCTGTTCCTGGACAAGGTCGGCCGGGGTTAAGGTCCAATTCCCGCCGGCAAGCGCCGCATGGAGCGCTTCGGCCTCGACGCCGAGCGGCCGGTCCTCCCTGAGGGCAGGGACGAGCGCGCGCACCGCCGCATGGATCGCGTCCGTGCGCGGCGCCAGCACCACCCCCTCGCGGAGGTCGATAGCCTGGGCGGCTGCCATCAGCTCGAAGGCGATCAACCGCCGCCAAAGCGCGATCATGGCGGCGCATTTCGAAACGGCCAGCGGCGTCTGCGTGGCATGGTCCTCGACGCCTTCCGACACGGGCAGGAAATCGAGCATCACCGGATTGGCCTTGTGGCGGATGCTGGCCAGGATCGATGTCACCGTCTTCTGCAGCGGCACGAAGCCGGCCGAGGCGCCGCCGATTGGCGACAGATATTTCGGCAGGCCGTTGCGGCCCGGGCCGGTGAGCTGAATGAAGCGGGCGACGCTTGCGGCGGCACATTGCGCGATCGCCAGGCCGAGCGTCTCGAAGGCGAGCGAAAGTGCGGCGGTGTGGAAATTGCCGGTCGACAGCACCAGTTCGTCGTCGCCGAGCACCAGCGGGTTGTCGGCGGCGGCGTTGAGCTCGATCTCGACGGCACGCTTTGCCTGACCGATCGCCTCGATCAGCGCGCCGTGGATCGAGGGCATGCAGCGGATCGACAGCGGATCCTGTATGGTGGTTGGAGCCGGTGCCTCGTCACGGGCGAGGAGATCATGGAGCGCCTTGGCGGCTTCAGCTTGTCCGGCGGCCGGGCGGGCCATGTGCAGGCGCGGATCGAGGATGGTGCGGTTGGCGCCAAGACCTTCCATGGTCAGCGCGCCGGCCTGCTGCTGCTGGACAAACGCCGACAGCGCGTCGGTCACGGCAAGCGCACCGCTGCCGGCCGAGACCGCAGAGGCGTTGATCAGCGACAGTCCGTCCTTGGGCGCCAGGCTGATTGGAGCGAGGCGGGCCATCATCAGCGCCTTGGCGGCCGGCATGCGACGGCCCTGATAGTCGGCCTCGCCTTCGCCGATCAGGAGACGGGCGAGTGCCGTCATCAGCACAAGGTCGCCGGCACCGATCGAGCCGAGCGACGGCATCACCGGATGAACGCCGGCGTTGAGTGCGTCGACCAGGGCGACAAACACGGCGGGCGAAAGGCCGGAGCCGCCGGTGGACAGCATCGCCGCGCGGGCGACCATGGTTGCCCGCACGGCTTCGACCGGCAGCGCTTCGCCGACCGCGGCGCTGCGCCCTTCCAGCAACTGGCGCTGGAAGGCACTGGCATCACCCTGGACTGTCGTGCCGAGATTGGCGCCGAGCCCGGTGTTCAGGCCATAGATCTGCTGGCCGGAGGCGGCAGCCTGGTCGAGCACCTTTCGCGCTTTCTCCAGCCTGCCGACGACATCGGGTCCGATCTCTACCTTGCGCGCCTCGCGAGCGACGGTGGCGACATCGCCGACGCTGACACCAGTTCCGGTAAGGACGAGCGCGCTCATGCGAAGCGCAGCCTCTGGCCGATGCCTTTTTCCCCTGCCTTGGCCAGCATCGCCTTGCCCAGCGCGATGTCTGAAAGCGACAGGCCGCGATGCCAGAACAGGATGGTTTCGTCGTCGCTCTGGCGCCCGGGCTTGAGGCCGGCGGCGATCTGGCCAAGTTCGGCATGCAGCGTCTTTTCGCTCAGCCGGCCGGTTTCGACATGGGCGCGCAGCGAGCCGAACTTGCCGCCCTTGCACTGGCCCCAATCGTCGACGACCATCTTCTGCATGATGTCGGTCAGCGACAGCTCGACCGCGCTCATCGTGCCGTAGGGCACGACCAGAGCTCCGGGCTTGATCCATTCGGTCTTGAGCAGCGGTTGCGGCTCCGGCAGGCGCGAAGCCTCGACGACGATGTCGGCGCCTTCGACGCAGCTCTTCCAGTCGGCCACGGCCGTGAACTTCTTGCCGAGATCGGCGGAGAGCTTGGCGGCAAAGCCGTCGCGGCTCTCCGGGCGGCGCGAATGGACGCGGATTTCGTCAAAGTCGAAGAGATGATCGAGCAGGCGTACGTTCCAGTAGGCGGTGCCGCGTGCGCCGATATGGGCCAGCACCTTGGAATTCTTGCGCGCCAGATGTTTGGCGCCGATGGCGGTGACGGCGCCCGTGCGCATGTCGGTGATGACGGTGGCGTCGAGAATGGCGCGCGGCGCGCCGGTGCGCGGATCGAACAAATTGAGGATGCCGAATTCCGAGGGCAGGCCGTGCAGGTAGTTGTCGACGTAGTCGCCGACGATTTTCACACCCGCTGTATCGAGTGGCGCGACGTAGCCGCGCAAGACATTGAAATGGCCGTGGAAGGATGGATCCGGTTCGAGATGAACACGTGGTTCGATCACCGTCTGGCCCTTGCCCTGGGCGACAAGGCCGGCCTCGACGGCGGCAATGA
The DNA here is from genome assembly GCF_000502435.1 of Mesorhizobium sp. LNHC232B00. NCBI lineage: Bacteria > Pseudomonadati > Pseudomonadota > Alphaproteobacteria > Hyphomicrobiales > Phyllobacteriaceae > Mesorhizobium > Mesorhizobium sp. LNHC232B00. The sequence continues at coordinate 37,733 of NZ_AYWP01000030.1, read as the reverse complement.
TTTCGCCATCGGTCATGGCAAGCGCATCGATGTCGAGGGCATTGAGGTAGTCGATATAGATCGCCTTCATGTCGATGCGTACACTTTCCTCGATTGCCCCGCTCATCCCATAGCAGGCCACGGCGCGACACGAAAGTTTGTTGCGCTATCTATGGACGCAGCTTGCCAAATGCTGTTCAAACCGATCCGTCATGACTGCCATTCCCGAGACTGAAGCCTTGTCCGAAACGGCCACGAATGCGCGGCGCGTGGCGCTGATCGTTGCCATCGCGTTCTTCATGCAACTGCTGGATTCGACGATCATCTCGACGTCGCTGCCGCAGATGGGCGCCTCCTTCGGTGTGCCGGCAGTGGCGATGAGCATCGGCATCACCATCTACATGCTGACCATGGCGGTGTTCGTGCCATTGTCGGGCTGGCTCGCCGACCGCTTCGGCGCGCGCAACATCTTCCTGGTGGCGATCGCGCTGTTCACTTTGGCATCGCTCGCCTGCGGCTTCTCGCAAAACCTGACCGAGTTTGTCGCCGCCCGCGCGGTGCAGGGGCTGGGCAGCGCGCTGATGACGCCGGTCGGGCGCATTCTCGTCCTGCGCAACGCGTCGAAATCCGAGCTGCTCAATGCCACGGCGCTGATCACCTGGCCGGCGCTGTTCGCGCCGGTGGTCGGGCCGGTGCTCGGCGGTTTCATCACCACCTATATGTCCTGGCACTGGAATTTCTTCATCAACATACCGCTGGGCGCAATCGGGCTGGCGCTGGTTGCGCGCTTCATTCCCGGCGACCGCGAGGCCGACCCGAAGCCTTTGGACTGGCCGGGGTTTTTCCTGACCTCGTTCGGGCTCGCGCTGCTGCTCTACGGCCTCGAGCGCATCGCGCATCCCGAGGACGGCGTGCTGCCGACGGCGCTTTTGATCGCGGCGGGCATCGTCATCAGCTGGCTGGCGGCGCGGCATCTCCGGCGCGCGCCGCATCCGCTGCTCGATCTCTCCTCGTTCAAGGTACTGACTTTCGCCATCTCGACGCTCGCCGCTGGCACCATTTTCCGGGTGGCAATCAACGCCACGCCGTTCCTGCTGCCGCTTTTGTTCCAGGTCGGCTTCGGCCTCAGCCCCGTCGATGCCGGCATGATGATCCTGGCCTATTTCCTCGGCAATCTCGGCATGAAGACAGTGACGACGCCGACTTTGCGGCGTTTCGGCTTCCGATCGGTGATGGTCGTCAACGGCCTGATCGCATCGGCCTCGATCATGGCCTGCGCGGCGATCTCGCCGCAGACACCACAGGCGCTGGTGGTGGCGCTGATGCTGGTCGCCGGCCTGTCGCGCTCGATGCAGTTCACGGCGCTCAACACGCTTGCCTTCGCCGATATCGAAGCGGCGCAGCGCAGTTCGGCGGCGACGCTGTCGTCCATGCTGCAGCAGGTGGCGATGCTGTTCGGCGTCGCGATTGCGGCCGCGATCCTCAATCTGTCGCAGATCGCCAGGGCACAGCCGGCGCTCGACCTCGTCGATTTCCGAATCGCCTTCCTGGCGATCGGCGTCATCGGGCTGGTGGCCGCGCTGCGATTTCTGGTGCTGCCGCCCGGCGCCGGCGCCGAGGTTTCCGGCCACACGCCGGCGAACTGAAATCGGATTTTTCCGCCCGGCGCGGAGATAAATTCCGTCTTGTCCTTTCGCCTTGATCCAGCACTTTCGCGAACAGCTGACACGGCGCAATCAATTGCCAAAAAATGCAGGCTTTTCCACGCATTGCGCCAGCTACGGCAATCGATGCGTCCACTCGGCGAATATCGACATGAGGCCTCGTTCCGGACGCGGATTCATTTGACGAACCGACGCTGAGCCGATTAGCTTTTGTTTTCGGGATGGCAGCACTGCCATCGGGGCGAATGCAGACATGAACGCGACCGGCTGGCCGAACTTCAGGAGCCTGAATCAGGAAGGCATTGTCTTTGCCATAGCGGTGGTGCTGTTCGTTGCCGCGGCGATCGGCCTGCCGGGCTTCATCGATCCCAACAATCTCGTCGCCATCGTCCGCTCTGTATCGGTGCTGGGGATCCTCGCGCTCGGCATGGCGGTCGTCATCATCGGTCGCGGTATCGACCTCTCCGCCGTGGCGATCATGGCGATGTCGGTCGCCTGGTACCTGCAATTGCTCAACACCGGGACCTCGGACGGGCTGGCCTTCGCCTATGTGCTGGCCGGCGTGCTGGCGATCGGACTGCTCAACGGTTTTCTCGTCGCCTATGCCGATGTGCCGGCGATCTTCGTCACGCTGGCGACCGGCTCCTTCGTCTTCGGCTATGTGCGCTCGCAGCTGATCACGCAGGATGCCGTGCCGGTGCCGCAGGGCCATTGGGTGGAATTGCTGGGCGGCCTGCGCTTCCTCGACATTCCGATCGAAGTGTTCGTCTTCGCGGGGCTGGCCTTCCTGTTCTTCCTGTTCCTGCGCTACACAAAATGGGGCCGCTACATCTATTTCGCCGGCGACAATCCGGTGGCCGCCCGCAACATCGGCATTCCGGTGCGGCCGATGCTGGTGCTGCGCTACGTGCTGTCCGCATTCGTGGCGCTGATCGCCGGCCTGCTGACGGCGGCCAGCCTGCATTCGATCAACACCCGAATCGTCAATTCCACGCTGCTCTACGACATCGTGCTGGTGGCGGTGATCGGCGGCATCGGCCTGTCCGGCGGACGGGGCGGGGTCCGCAATGTGTTGGTCGGTGCGGCGCTGATCGGGATCCTCTTGAACGCCATGACCATCATCGACATTCCGCTGCTCTACCAGAACCTGATCAAGGCGGCGATCCTGCTCGGCGCCATCATCGTCGACGGCATCATCAATCCACGTGACGAGCAGACCGCCCAGCAGGGCGACATTTAGGGGTACCCGGCGCGATCGCGACGATCGGCCGGCAATGAAAACCGAACAGAGGATGTGACGACATGAAACTGATCAGAACACTGATGGCCGCCGCCACGGCGCTTGCCGTTACCGCCTTCGTGGCGCCAACCTTCGCAGCCGACGATCCGGGCCCGGCCGCCTATGCGCAGGCGCTCAAGGGCAAGCGCGTCATGCTGGTGCCGCTGGCGATGGGCTTCGACCTGGCGCAAGGCTGGTCGCACTATTTGAAAACCGAGGTCGAGGCCTGGGGCGGCGTGTTCGAAACGCGCGATCCGAACTGGGTCGTCGACGCCGGCGCGCAGGCGATCACCGACGCCATTTCGTCGGACACCAGGCCCGACGTGCTGATCATCCATGCCCCCGACCTCAACTCCTACTCCAAGCTGATGAAGAAGGCGCAGGCCGCCGGCACCTATGTAATTCTGGTCGACAATCCCGCCAACTTCCCGGCCGACGCCTTTGTCGGCAGCGACTGGGACCGGCTTGGCCAGCTCGAGGCCGAAGCGGCGATCAAGGGCTGCGGCGAAAATTCTTCCAAGAAGATCGGACTGGTGCAGGGCGACCAGGCGAACTCGTCCAGCCTCTATCAATATGCCGGCATCATGAAGGTGCTGGACAAGCATCCCGACTTCAAGGTGGTGGCCAAGCCCGACTCCAACTGGGATGCGACGACCTCGCGCAACGTGACGACGACGATGCTGCAGCAGAATCCGGACATCTGCTCGATCATCGATTTCTGGGATGGTGACGCCACCGGCGCTTCCGCCGCGATCCGTGACGCCAAGCTCGACGGCAAGGTGTTTTTGGTCACCACCGGCGGCGGCGAGAAGGCGGCCGACTGCGACAAGCTGGCCGACGGCACTTATGGCGCCGTGGTGATGACCGACCTTGCCCGCCAATCAGGTGACATGAACGCCATCATCAAGTTCCTGCTGCAGAGCGGCCAGCCGGCCGGCACCTCGCACACCTACATCTACACGCTGGAGAAGGCGACGACCAAGGCGGACCTGAAGCCCGACAGCTGCTGGGACCTGAAGGCGCTGCAGGCCGAAGCGGCGGCGAAGTAAGCCGATCCTTACAAACACCAGTCAATGAGGTGGCCGGATTGCCCGGCCACCTCTTTCTCTTGCCGCAGTGAGCCGATGTCCTTTCGCGAACGCCTCCAGTCATGGCGCTACAATCTCGTGCCCGACCATCTGGTCGGCGAGATCCTGACCAAACGCTGGACCGACAACGCCATTCCCTTCCTGGCGCTGGTGGTGACATTGGCGACCTTCGGCTCGATCATTCCGGGCTTCTTCAAGCTGACCTCGCTGCAGGAATCGACCCGCCAGCTCGGCGAGTTCTCCATGGTGGTGACCGGCATGACCGTGGTGATGCTGGGCGGCGGCATCGACCTGTCGGTCGGCTCGATCTTCGCGCTGTCGTGCTTCTCCGCCGTCTATGTCTTCTTCATCCTCGAACAGTCGATCTGGCTGGCGCTGGCCGCATCGCTTGCCACCGGCCTCGTCTTCGGCGCCATCAACGGTTACCTCGTCGGCTATCTGCGCCTGCGCGCCTTCCTCACCACGCTGGTGACCTTTATTTTCGGTCGGGCGCTGTTCGACATCCTGGTCACCACCTATGCAGCCGACGTGCAGCTTTCGACGGCGACCTCGGATGTGCTGGATTTCATCGGCGACAGCACCTTCTGGGGGCTCTCCGTGTCGGTGTGGCTGGCCATCATCCTGGCCATCGTCACCCATATCGCGCTGACGCGCTCGCGGCCCGGCTGGCACGTGCTGGCGGTTGGCGGCAGCAGGCGCTCGGCACACAATGCCGGCATCCGCGTGCGCCGCACCGTGTTCATGACCTATGTCTTCTCCGGTTTCTGTGCCTCGATCGGCGGTTTCCTCATCGCCTGCCGGCTGAGCGGGGCAGGGCCGGGCACCGGCCTCAACCTCGAGATCATGGCGCTGACGGCTGCGGTGGTCGGCGGCGTCAGCCTCGGCGGCGGGCGCGGTTCGGTGATCAAGGGCCTGATGGGCGCGATCATCGTCTTGACCATGACCAACGGTCTGATCCGGCTGGGCTACGGCACCGGTACCAACCAGATGGTGCTGGGCATCATGCTGGCGGTGGCGGTGACCATCGACATCCGCTGGCTGAAGAACCGTCACAAGGTGCTGAACGAAGTCTATGTCGCGCCGGTCTATCTCAAGATGGGCGAGACGCAGTCCGCAGCACCAGGCTCCGGCACGCCTTATGAACTCGACAACCGGCTGTCGGCGGCCGACCATATCGGGCTTGGCGAGTTGGAAGGGCCGGAGGACGTCATTCTCGACCGCGACGACAATCTCTACTGCGGCACGCGTCATGGTGAGATCGTCCGCTTTTTCGCGCCCGATTACGTCAAGTCGGAAGTGTTTGCCCATATCGGCGGCTTTCCGCTCGGCCTCGCCTTCGACAAATCGGGCAATTTGATCAGTTGCGTCGGCGCAATGGGGCTCTATTCCGTCTCGCCGGACCGCGAGGTGAAACGCCTGTCGGCGGAGACGTCGCGGTCCTGGACCTCGATCGTCGACGATGCGCGGCTGCGTGACCCCAACGATTGCGACATCGCACCTGACGGCCGCATCTATTTCACCGACTCCACCAAGCGCTACGACGCCCATGACTGGGCACTGGACTCGATCGAGAACCGCGCTACGGGGCGATTGCTGGTCTACGACCCGAAGGACGGCTCGACCAAGACGCTGCTCGACGGCTATCGCTATACCAACGGTGTGTGCATGGCGCATGACGGCAAGTCGTTGTTCTTCGCCGAAAGCTGGGCCTGTCGCGTGCATCGCTACTGGCTGGAGGGGCCGAAGGCCGGTACCGCCGAATGCGTCATCCGCGACATGCCTGGATATCCCGACAACATCAACCGGGCCTCGGACGGCAATTACTGGATGGCGTGGCTCGGCATGCGCACGCCGAGCTTCGACCTGTCGCTGCGCCATCCCGACATGCGCAAGCGAATGACCCGCCGGCTGCCGCAGGACGAATGGCTGTTCCCCAACATCAACACCGGCGGCGTGGTGAAATTCACCGAGAAGGGCAGCATCGTCGAGGCGATGGGCGACCTCACCGGCGGCGCGCATCCGATGGTCACCTCGATGCGCGAGCACAAGGGTTATCTGTTCGTCGGCGGCATCCTCAACAACCGCATCGGCTGCTACAAGATTTCGGGCGCCGACCCGAACTGGACCAGCCCGGCTTCCTATTGGGGAGCAGCATCATGATCCTCGATCCGATCCTGGATCTATTTCGCGGCAAGGCGGTGACCATCCCGCCGCTGGATGGTGCGTTTCGGCCCAACACGCGGCTGGACGATGCGCCGGCCTTTGCGGAGCTGACCGAGCCGGATAATCTTCTGGTCTCCGGTGACCGGCTGCTCGCCTCCAGTGGCAACGCCGTCTATTCGCTTGCCGCCGAAACCGAGCCCAAGGTGGTCGAGACCTTTTCGTCCCCCATTACGGCGTTGGCTCTGTCGCGATCGGGTGAACTGACCGTCGGGCTGGAAAACGGCAAGCTGCTGATTGGCGGCCAAGAGATTTCGCTGCCGGCCGGTGTCCGCTGCATCACCGCGCTCGCCTATGCAGAGGATGGCACGCTGTGGCTGGCCAACGGCTCGCTCGACCATACGCCATCGCAATGGGCCGCCGATCTGATGAAGAAGGGCGCGTCCGGTTCGCTTTGGAAGCGAGACCCGGCCGGCGGGGACTTCCGCAAAGCGGCCGGCGATCTCGCTTTCCCCTACGGTCTCCATCCCGTCGGCGGGGACGTTCTGGTCAGCGAAAGCTGGCGCCATCAGCTCATCCGCCTTGACGGCGCGACCGGCAGCCGCTCGACGGTGCTGACGCATCTGCCTGGTTATCCTGCCCGCCTGTCGCCATCCGCGGATGGCGGGGCATGGCTGACACTGTTTGCGCCACGCAACCGGCTGATCGAGTTCGTGCTGCAGGAAACGCACTACCGGCAGGACATGATCGACCAGGTGCCGCCGGCATATTGGATCGCGCCGGCGCTGGCCTCCAGCCGCAGCTTCCTCGAGCCGCTGCAATGCGGCGGCATCCGCACCATGGGCATCCACAAGCCGTGGTCGCCGAGCCGCTCCTATGGGCTGGTGGTCAGGCTCGACCAGAGGATGCAGCCGCAGTTCAGTCTGCACAGCCGTGCCAATGGCACACGCCACGGCATCTGCAGCGTGGCGGAAAAGGATAGCCAGTTGCTAATTGCCTCCAGGGGTGGCGACTGCATCCTTTCTGTCGACGCGGGAGGTTTCTGATGGAACCGATCGTTCGCCTGGAGAACGTCACCAAGAACTATCGCGGCGTGCCGGCGGTCAGACAAGTCAGCTTCGAACTGCGCAAGGGCGAAATCCACGCGCTGCTGGGCGAGAACGGCGCCGGCAAGTCGACGCTGACCAAGATCATCGCCGGCGTCGTCGATGCCACTTCGGGCAAGATGTTCCACAAGGGGCAGGAGATCGCCTACGCGTCGCCGCACGCGGCACTTGAAGCCGGCATTGCCATGGTGTTCCAGGAGACCAGCCTGGTGCCGTCGATGACAGTGGCGCAGAACCTTTATCTCGGTACTGAAAAATTCCTCAACCGGCTGCGCGGCACGTATATTTCAGCACAGCAGTTTCTGCAGTCGCTGAATTTTCCGGTCGACCCGAATGCGATGGTGGCGACGCTGGGTGCCGCCAAGCGGCAGATGGTCGAGATTGCACGCGCGGTGCACCACAATGCCGAGATCATCATCTTCGACGAGCCGACGGCGACGCTGACGCCGGAAGAAAAGCGCCACTTCTTTGCGCTGATCCGGCGGCTGAAAGCGAGTGGCGTGTCGATCGTCTTCATCAGCCATGCGCTGGAGGAGGCGCTTGCCATTGCCGACCGCATCACCATCCTGCGCGACGGCGAACTGGTCATCACCGACGACACATCCGCTTTCGATCGCGATCGAATTGTCGCCGCCATGGTCGGCCGCACCTTGTCGGGACAGATCTATCGTCAGCGCGACGAGACCAAGCTGCGCAAGGCCGGCAAGAAGGTGCTCTCGGTGCAGGACATCTCGATGAGCAATGTCGTGCGCAACAATTCCTTCTCGATCTTCGAGGGCCAGATAACCGGCGTGTTCGGGCTGATCGGCTCCGGCCGCACGGAGACGTTCAAGATCGTGTCGGGCATCTACAAGCGCGATTTCCTGCGCGGCGGCACGATCGAACTGGACGACAGGCCGGTGCGCTATCTCGTGCCGAGCGAAGCCGTGGCCGACGGCATCGTCTACGTCACCGAGGACCGCAAGAGCGAAGGCATTTTCGAGACCATGGGCATCGCCGAGAACCTGTTTGGCGGCCTGCTGGCGGCAGGCCGCGAAAAGGCCTGGGTGATCAACCAGCAGGAGATGCGGCAGCTTTCGGCCGGATGGACGAAGACGCTGAACATCAAGACGATCAACGACAATGCGCGGGTGGTCGAGCTCTCCGGCGGCAACCAGCAGAAGGTGGTGATCGGCAAGGGACTGGTGCAGCAGCCGCGCATCGTCATCTTCGATGAGCCGACGCGCGGCGTCGATGTCGGCGCCATCGCCGAGATCCACCAGATCATCAACCGGCTGGCCGACGAGGGCCTCGCCGTGGTCGTCATCTCGTCCTACCTGCCGGAGATCACGAACCTGTCGGATCGGATTCTCGTGTGCCGGCAAGGCCGGATCGTCGAGGAGTTTTCCCCGGCGGAGGCTACGGAAGAGAAGATTATGTACGCGGCGGTACATTAGGTGGCGGGCAAGGCGGATGATCGCACCGTTGGATCGAACACCGGAAGTTGGCCGAGGCATCCGTCATTTCGTCATCCCCGGGCGGAGCAAGGAGCGTAGCGACGCGGCGCAGACCCGAGGATCCATGCCGGGACTCGGAAGCGCTGCCACGGTGCGGAATTCTGCTCCGCTGCACACTTCGATAGACGTCACGGAATGGATCCTCGGGTCTCCGCGACGGAGCTTCGCTCCTGCTTCGCCCTAGGATGACGAAGGTGAAAAGCTTCGGCCAATCATCAAGATCGTGTTTCGATACGCACGAAAACTGAATCAGAAGAGCCGACTAGCCATCTTTGCTCATGACCTGATTCAATTCACACGAAAGGAAAATGCCATGGCCACCACAAAACTCCTGAGCGATGCCGAGGTCGAAAAAATCCCTGATGTGAAGGCGGTATTCGACGATATCCGCGCGACGCGCAAATCGGATTTCGTCAACAATTTCTGGCGCGGACTGGCCAATGATCCCCCGGCGCTGAAGCGCATCTGGGAGCAGCTGAAAGTGGTGATGGTGGCCGACAGCGCCATCGATCCGCTGACCAAGGAGATGATCTACATCGCCGTCTCGACCGCCAATGGCTGTTCCTACTGCGTCCACTCGCACACCGCGGCGGCACGGGCCAAGGGCATGACCGACGCGCAGCATGGCGAACTGGTGTCGATCATCGGGCTTGCCGGCCAGACCAACCATCTGGTGACGGCAATGCAGATTCCGGTCGATCCGCAGTTCGAGGTGAAGTGAGGGGAAAGACCCGCGCTACACCGGCCGGTACACCTTTTCCGCCGTGTTCCAGAAGATATCGGCCTCGGCGGCCGCGCCGTGTTTTGCCGCTGCAGTGCGGTGCGCCTTGATCAGCTCGGCGTGGCTGGTCCAGAGCTTCTCGATCGGGAAATTCGAGCCGAACATCAGGTGGTCGGCGCCCAAAATCTCGATTGCGTTGTCGACGATGTAAACGATCAGGGCCGGGTCGTTGCGGTGGATGAAAGTGCCGAGGCCGGACAGCTTGGCGTAGAAATTGGGCGCCGCCGACAACGTGCGCAGTCCGGCTTTCCAGGCCTCCGTTGTCTCCGGATCCATGCCGGTCAGCATGCCGGCATGGGTGAGGATGAAATTGGTTTGCGGATTCTCGCCGACCAATGTCAGCCCATCCTTCATCTGGGCGGGAAAAAGCTGCAGGTCGAAGGACAGGCCGTAGTCTTTAAGCCTGGCGACATTGGTGCGTACCTTGGGGTCGATGACTTGGTCGGCCGAGGTGGCGAAGCGGAAGGCCGGGGTCTCGTGCCAGTGGAGTTGCATGCGCACGCCGCGCAGCAGCTTGTATTTCATCAGGCGGTCGATCTGGTGGCGTACATCGTCCACCGTCATGTCGGCATAGCCAACAATGGCATGTGGCCAGCCGGTCTCGTCCGATGTCTTCTGCAGGAAGGCGACTTCCTTCTCGAAATCTTCCTTGGCCCAGTTGGTCTGGACATAGACGGCCTTTTCGACGCCCGAACCCTTCTGGTCCTCCAAAAACTCGGTGATCGGATAGTCGCGACGGATCGGCTCGTAGGGGCCGAAGATGCGCGGCACCATTGGGCCGACCAGCCAGGGCTGATCCTGCTGGCGCCAGATGTGGAAATGCGCGTCGATGGCTTTCTGCATCACAAAACCCTCTTCCAGAGCGTCGCTGCCGCCGGGGCGGGGCGGGCAAGCGACAGGATGAAACCGGTGAGGCCGGCGAGCGAGGAGCCGTCGACCAGATCGTCGAGGACCGGCAGGATGGCGCGGAGCGCCGCCGTCTCCGGCCGGAAGCGCGGGTCACCGGCCAAAGGTGTGGCGAGCGACAGCCGGAAGGCGCGGGCGCTCAGCCGGCGCATGGCTGTTTCCAGCTCGGCATGGTCGCCGCGCTCCAACGCGTCGGAGAGGATGACGATCGCGGCACCGCGCGCGAAGGATGAGAAGCGCGGCACGGAGAGGAAAGCGAGCAGCGTCGGCCCCATTCGGGTGCCGCCGTCCCAGTCGTCGACCTGGGCCGCCGCGCGCGCCAGCGCCTGATCCCGATCGCGGATGCGCAATGCCGCGGTGATGCGGGTCAGCCGTGTGCCGAAGGTGAAGATTTCGGCGCGGTCAGCGCCCTGCACGGCGGCGTGTGCCAGCTTGAGATAGTCCGCTGTGTGAAGCTTCATCGAGCCGGAGACATCGATCAGCAGCAGCAGCTTGCGTGGTAGGGTCTGCCGCCGGCGCAGCAGCGGCGAGGGGACATCGCCATCGGCACTGACGATTTCCCTGAGCGAGCGGCGCAAATCGAGCTTGCCGCGCGAATGGGTGCGCACGGTGCGGAAGGAGCGGCGGGCGGGCAGGGCGGCCGACAGTCTTCGGCGAAAGGCGGCCAGCCTGTCGTCGTCGCGTTGGAAATCGCGCATGCTCAATTGCTCAAGCACCGAGGACAGCTCGCCGCCCTCTTCTTGCTGCTCTGCTTCGATCCGCTCGTCGTCGGCGCCGCCATCATCCTTGATGCGGGTTTTCTCGTCGGCATCGGCTTCGACCACCGCGGATGCATTGCCATAGAAATGGCTCTGGAAATGCGCCTCGAATTGGTCACGGCGGTCCGGCGGTGGCGCCAGCGTGGCAAGGGCGGCCTCGCGTATGTCGGCCATCGAGCGTGGGCCGAGCAGCGTCACCGCCTGCATGAAGCCGGAGACTTGCTCGGGTGCGATGGCGAAGCCGTGGCGGCGCAGCAGGCGGGCGAAGCCGAAGAGGGGCACGGCGGCGCGGGGCAGGCTTGTTGCCCGCATCATTCTGTGTCGCCCCCCTCTGTCCTGCCGGACATCTCCCCCTCAAGGGGAGAGATTGGCAGCTTCGATGCTTCGCTCAGCTTTGCGATGCTGGAGATTGGCGAAAGCCGCGATGGCGGCTGATCTCCCCCCTGGAGGGGGAGATGTCCGGCAGGACAGAGGGGGGCGCTGTCCCGCCAGCGTTGCAGAATGAGGTCCCGGCTCACGCCAGCGCCTCCTCGACGATATGGCCGAGCTCCGGCGCGATATAGGACAAATCCTCCTCGTCCTTGATCAGCACACCGATGGCGCGGCGGAAGGCTTCCGGCCACGGGCTGCCGCCCTTTTCGAGGATGGTGGCGGCATTGGCCCACTCGACCGCTTCGGCGATGCCCGGCGGCTTGGCGAGCGGCCGGGCACGGATGGTCTGCACGGCGGTCGCCACGGCGCGCGCCGTGCCTTCAGCGACATTGCCGGCGCGCAGCATGATGATGGCGGCTTCGCGCTCGGCGTCGGGATAGCCGATCCAATGGTAGACGCAGCGCCGGCGCAGCGCTTCCGCCAATTCGCGGGTGCGGTTCGAGGTCAGGATGACGATCGGCTGGGCAGCGGCGCGGATGGTGCCGCGCTCGGGAATGCTGATCTGGAAATCGGAAAGGAATTCCAGCAGCAACGCTTCGAACTCATGGTCGGAACGGTCGATCTCGTCGACCAGCAGTACACGCTTCTCCGGCGCCTTCAGCACCTGCAGCAGCGGCCGCGCGATCAGGAAGCGATCGTCGTAGATGTCGATCTCATGCTCCCCGGCATGGCGGATGGCGAGCAACTGGCGCTGGTAGTTCCACTCGTAGAGCGCGTGCGCGGCGTCGATGCCTTCATAGCATTGCAGCCGCACCAGGTCGCGACCGAGCAGTTCGGCGATCGCCTTCGCGGCTTCCGTCTTGCCGACGCCCGGCGCGCCTTCGAGCAGCAGCGGTTTGCCCAGGCGGATCGCCAGGAAGATCGCGGTCGCCAGGCTGTCGTCGGCCAGATAGCGCGAGGCGGCGAGATGCTCGCCCACCGCCTCCGGCGAGGTCGCGACCGTTTCGGCGTTTGTCCCGGACATTTCGGTCCTCAGTTCGCCGCTTGCGCCTTGAGCGCGCGCAAGATGCGCTCCGGCGTGATCGGCAGCGTGTCGATGCGTACGCCGACTGCGTCGAAAACGGCATTGGCGACCGCCGGTATCTGCGGGTTGGCGCACATCTCGCCAGGCCCCTTGGCACCGTAAGGCCCGTCGGCCGAGGGGCGTTCCAGCACGATGATCTCGGTCTCGGCAAGGTCGCCCGGGCCCGGCATCAGATACTGGTTGAAGTCGGTGCCGCCATGGTCGCGGTTGGGATAATAAGGCTCGGTCGTCTCATAGAGCGCGTGGCTGATGCCCATCCATGAACCGCCGACGAGTTGCTGCTCGACCATTTTGGGGTTCAGCGCGCGGCCGATCTCGAACACGTTCTTCACCGTCAGCACGGTCACTTCGCCGGTTTCGTCGTCGACCTCGACCTCGGCAACCGTGCAGGCGTGCGCATAGCAGGTCGATGGTTTCATGGCCCCGGTCTCTTTCTCCGGATAGGAGCGCGGGATCAGGAACATGCCGCGGCCCGAGATCGAGCGGCCGCGCTTAAAATGCGCCGACAGCGCGACATCGAAGATCGAGATCGATTTCTGCGGCGCTCCCTTGACCAGTATGTTGCCCTGGCCGTCGGTCTCGAGGTCCGACGCATTGACTTCCAGCTCTTCCGCCGCCACTTCCAGCATCACTTGGCGGGCTTCCTTGGCTGCCTGAATGACGGCATTGCCGGCGCGGTGGGTGCCGCGCGAGGCGAAGGTGCCCATGCAATGCGGACCGGTGTCGGTGTCGGCAGTATCGACGACGACACGGTCGGTTGGCACGCCGATGGTCTCGGCGCAGATCTGCGCCATGATCTGCTTCATGCCCTGGCCGAGATCGACTGATGACAAAGTCACCATGAAATTGCCGGTTGGTGTCGAATGGACCAGCGCCTGGGTCGGGTCGCCGCCGAGGTTCATGCCGGTCGGATAGTTGATGGCGGCAATGCCGCGTCCGCGCCTGATCGCCATCTCAAGCTCCCTTCGCGTAGGAGGACATCGCCATGTATTTCTCCGCCACGGGCCAGTTGGCGGCGCGCGAGGCCTCTTGCATGCATTCGATCAGGGCCGCCCCCTCGGTCGGCTGGCGATGCGCCTTCATGTCGCCGTCGCGATAGGCGTTGATGAAGCGGAATTCGAGTGGGTCCATGCCGATCAACCGCGCCAGCTTGTCCATCTGCACCTCCAGCGCGAAGTCGCCGATGGTGACGCCGAAGCCGCGCATGGCCGAGGACGGCGTGCGGTTGGTGTAGACGCAGTAGGTGTCGATCCAGACGTTGGGAATGGTGTAGGGGCCGGGATAGTGCCCCGCGCCTTTCTGGGCGCCATAGGGGGAGTGGCGCGAATAGGCGCCGGCATCGGTGTAGCCGGTGACTTTGCGCGCGACGATGCGGCCGTCCTTCATGACGCCGTCCTTGATGACGACCTTTTCGGCGGCGCGGGGCGAGGAGATCTGCATCTCCTCCTCGCGGCTGTAGATAAAACAGACTGGTCGACCGGTTAATTTCGCGCCGAGGATGGCGATCGGCTCGACGATGACGTCAACCTTGCCGCCAAAGCCGCCGCCGACGGTGCCGCCGACGAAGTGCAGCTTGCTGCCTGGCATCTGCAGGATGATCGAGGTGTTGTCGAGGGTGAAGAACATCGCCTGCGTGTTGGTGTAGCAGGTGAAGCGGTCATTGCCCTCCGGCGCCACCACGCAGCCGGTGGTCTCGGTCGGCGCGTGCTCGATCGGCGAGGACTGGTAGCTTTGCTCCAGTATGTGGTCGGCGCCGGCAAAGCCGGCCTCGACATCGCCGAAACGCACCTTCCGGCACTCGCCGCTGTCGTAGAGATAATAGTTCTGGCCGTGATATTCGTTGACGATGGGCGCGCCGGGCTTCAGCGCTTCCTCCATGTCGAAGACAGCCGGCAGCACCTCGTAGTCGACCTTGACCTTGGCGGCGGCCTCTTGCGCGGCGCGCTCGGTCTCGGCCAGCACCGCCACCACGGCCTCGCCCTTCCAGCGCACCTTGCCGTCGGCCAGCACCGTCTCGTCCTCCGGACCGATCTGGATCAGGATCAGGATGGTGTAGACATTGTGGGGCACGTCCTTGGCCGTCAGCACCTTGATCACGCCCGGATGCTTTTCGGCCTCCGAAGTGTCGATCGAGCGGATGCGGGCATGGTGGTGCGGGCTGCGCACCATCTTTAGGTGCAACATGCCGGGAAAATTACGGTCGGCGAAGTAAGCGGTCTTGCCGGTGACGTGGCCGGGCGAATCCGAGCGTGGCCTGGGTTGGCCGATCTCGTGCAGGTCGTCCTTGCGGACATCGGCGAAATAACTCTTGCGCAGTTCCATTCTTTTGGTTCCCTCAGAGCATGATGCCAAAAAGTGTGAAGCGGTTTTCGGACGACATCATGCTCTATCTCTTTGATTTAGAACCGGATTCAGATTTCAGGTCGATTCGACCTGAAATCATCCGGCTCTAGGCGGCGTTCTGCGAATTGGCGCGCGCGGCGGTTAGCACCGCCTGGATGATCGGCTCGTAGCCGGTGCAGCGGCAGATGTTGCCCGACAGCGCCTCGATCACCTCGTCGCGGCTGGGATTGGGGGTGTGATCGAGCAGCACCTTGGCGGCCATGATCATGCCTGGCGTGCAGAAGCCGCATTGCGTGGCGAATGTGTCGAGGAACGCGCGCTGCAGCGGATGCAGCACGCCGCCCTCGGCGAGGCCCGACGTGGTGGTGATGGCGGCGCCATTACAGGTCTCGGCCAGAGTCAGGCAGGAGAGCCGCAGCTCACCATCGACGATGACGGTGCAGGCGCCGCAAGTGCCCTGATGGCAGCCGCCCTTCGGCGAAGTATCGCCGATCTTGTCGCGCAGGGCGTTGAGCAGCGTTGTGCCGCCTTCGATGAATTCGGCTTTTTCGGAGCCGTTGAGCGTGAATTGAACCGGGACTTTCGCCATGTTTCCTCCTTGCGCGCCTGCCCGAGCAATCGGACAGACGCGCGCCCCCCGACGGATGTTTAACCAAGCAATAGCCGGCCGAGATGGACCGGCAGGACTTCAGCGCGATACCAGGCACTGGCGATCGGATCGGTGATCGGCGAGATGCCTTCGCTTGCGGCAGCCAGCGCCGGGGCGATGCCGTCCTTGGTCAGGCTTCGGCCGAGCAGCGCCTTTTCCGCCGCCCTGGCGCGCATCGGGCGATCGGCCATGCAACCGAGCGCGATCCGTGCCGAGGAGACGGTGCCGTCGCGAGTCAGCTCCACAACGCCGGCGATGCTGAGCACGGAGACGCCCTTGGGCTTGATCCGCGACACTTTCAGGAAGCGGAAGCTGTCGGCAACTGGAAGCGCAAAGCTGACCGAGGTGACGATGACGCGGCTGTTGTCCCGCCCGGCCAGGAAGCTTTCGATGGGCAATTCGCCATCATCGGTGCCGACCGTGGCATCGAGCGCCAGCAAGGCAACCGCGAAATCGCCATAGGGTGAGGGCGCGAACAGATTGCCGCCGACGGTTGCCATGTTGCGGACCGCCGGACCACCGACGGCGCGCGCGGCCTTGGCGAGCGGGCCTAGTTCAGGGTGGCGGGCGATCGCCGCCATGGTCACGGAAGCGCCGATGCGGACCTTGCCGCCGGCGACCGCAATGGCCGACAGGGCCGGGTCGGTCGATCTGACAAGGCCGGAAACCGAGACGTCGCCTTCATTGGCCGCGCGGATAACCAGCGTGCCGCCGCCGAGATAGCGGGTGCCGGCCGCCTTCAGCGCCGCGTTCGCATCCTTTACCGTTGCAAAAGTCTGCAGTGCCAGCGCCATGGCCCGCTCCTTCAGTTCTGGCCGGCGAAATGGCTTTTCAGGGCGTTGAAGCCGCCCTGGAAGACATTGGTGCCCATGCCCTCGGCCAGCTTGTCGGCATCCTCGGGGGCGGCGTCGAAGCTGGCTGTCCATTCGGCATAGGTGCGGTCGCCGTCGGTGACGCGCCTGAGCTGCAGCGTTGCCTTGTGGTTGGTCAGCGGTTGCGGCGTTTCCAGGATGGAATAGCTGACGAGGAAATTGTCATCGGAGAAGTCGAGCAGTTTTTCGCGCAGGCGCGCGCCGCTGGCGAGTTGAAAGTTGCGCACGCAGCCGATCGTCGAGGCGTCCTTGCCGTCCTCGATATGGCTCTCGACCATGCGCGGATGCCAGCCCGGCAGGCCGTTGAAGTCGCGTATGCGCGCCCAGACCTTTTCGACCGGCGCGTCGATGACGCTGGAGATGGTGATTTTCGGCATATGATGTTCCCTTGCGAATGCGACAGCTGGGCAAGGGTAGGGCGGCCATTTCAAGCGCGCTTATCAATGCGTCTTGGGCGCGTATCAAGGAGTCTGAAAAACAGGCGTCGGGGCTCAGGCAGTTGCGCGCGCGGCCTCGCGGTAGAGCGTCGGCGGCACGCCGACATGGTCGCGGAAGAAGCGCGAGAAATTGCCCTGCGTGGTGAAGCCAAGGTTGCAGGCGACCGAAATCAGCGGCTCCTGCGACCACTGCAACTGCCGCACCGCTTCCTCCATGCGCAGCGTGTTCCAGTAGACATTAGGCGTCAAATTGGTCTGTTCCTTGAACAAAGCGAAGAAATGGGGCCGCGACAGGCCGACGCTGCGCGCCACGTCGTCGAAGGAGATGCGCTCGCAGACATTAGCCTTCATCAGCTGGATCGCCTTGCGGACGCGGAAATCCTGCATGGTGCTGATGCGGGCGCGCGCCTCCTGCGGCGCCGAGGCGTCGGCGGCATCGAGCACACTGTCGATGAAGCGCTCGATCTCGTAATTGGCGACGTCGTCGATGCTTTCATTGTCGGTCAGATGGTCGAGCAGGCTGGCGGCAGCCTGGTGCAACCAAGGTTCCAGCGTGATTGCCGCCTGCGAAAACAGCGGCGCGGAAGAGGGCAGGTCGCGGCGGCGGCGCGCCCAGTCGGGATCGATGTAGAAGGCGAGAAACAGACCGGGCGTCCCGTTGTGCGACAGGACATGGCTGTGCGGCTGGAAGGAATTGATGCCAGCGGCGGTGCATGGTCCAAGCCGGACGGTCTCGCGGCCGATGGTCATCTCGCCGGCGGTGCCTTCGAGCCAGATGATCAGATGGGCCTCGACATGGGCATGGGTGACGAAGTCGCTCGCGACATTCAGGACAGAAACATGTCCGAACCGGCCCCAGTAGAGCCTGATCGCTTCCGTCATGGGTATATCCTCCCGCAGGCGACTGGCCTCCCTTCGCCTGCATCCAGGATTGTGCGGCCGGTTGTCCGCCTCCGTCAAGCTATCGGTTGTTAGCCGATAGCCATGGCGGGCCGCTTCAGCCGATTTTCAGACTGAACGATAGGAACCAGAACGAATAACGCTTCGCCCTTCTCACTTGTGGGAGAAGGGCGGTCCCTTGTGGGAGAAGGACGGGCGCTTGAGTTTCAGTCGCTGCGTCTGAAATTGCGGATGCGGTCGAACAGCACGGCCATCAGAATGGCGCCGCCGATGAACACGCCCTGCCAGAAGGCATTGATGCCGAGCAGGCCAAGGCTGTTGCGGATCACCTCGATGAGGGCCGCACCGACGATGGCGCCGAAGGCGGTGCCGACACCGCCGGCCAGATTGGCGCCGCCGATGACGGTGGCGGCGATCACCTGAAGCTCCATGCCGGTGCCGAGATTGGTGGTGACGGCGCCCAGCCAGCCGGTCTGGATGATGCCGGCAATGCCTGCCGAAAGCGCCGAGATCATGTAGACAGCGACCTTGATCTGCTTCACCGGGACGCCGGTCAGCGTTGCCGCATGCTCGTTGCCGCCAATGGCGAAGATGTGGCGGCCGAATTTGGTCCAGCGCAGGATGAAGCCGGTGATCAGCCCCAGCAGGATCATGTAGAGCACCGGATTGGCGATGCCGAACACCCAGGCGCCGCCGCCGAGTGCCAGAAGCTTGTCGTGGTCCGGCCCGAACTGGAAGACGACGGTGTTGTTGGAGGCGACCATGGCCAGGCTGCGGGCAATCGATAGCATGCCGAGCGTCACCACGAAGGGCGGAAAGCCGAGATAGGCGATCAAAATGCCGTTGAAGGCGCCGATGGCGAGCGCGGTGGCGATCGAAGCCAGGATGCCGACCTCGATCGAGTAGCCGGCATGCATGGTGACGGCCAGCACCATCGACGACAGGCACAGCACCGAGCCGACCGACAGGTCGATGCCCCCGGTGATGATGACGAAGGTCATGCCGAGCGCGATGATGGCGACAAAGGTGATGTTTCGGGTGATGTTGTAGAGGTTCTTCGATGTGGCGAAGGCGTCGGTTGCGAACGACAGGAAAATGCAGGCCAGGATGACGGCGATCACCACCCAAAAGGTCTGGGTGGAGAACAGCCGCGACAGGAAACTGTGCTGCTTCTGTGCGATCGTCTGGTCAAGGGTGACTGCCATTATCGACCTTTCCTGCCGGCTGCGATACGCGCCAGCCTGGTGAAATTAGCCGCGCTTACGAGACCTGCTCGATGGCGCCAGTGATGAGCCCGGTGACTTCCTCGGGCGAGCTCGATGCGATTGTCTTGTCGGCGACCTTGCGTCCGCGCCGCATGACGATGACGCGGTCGGCGACGTCGAACACGTCGGGCATGCGGTGGCTGATCAGCACCACCGCGATGCCCTGGTCGCGCAGATGGCGGATCAGGTTGAGCACTTCGGCGACCTGCCTGACCGAGATCGCCGCCGTCGGTTCGTCCATCAGCACGATCTTGGCTTGAGACAGCATGGTGCGGGCAATCGCCACCGCCTGGCGCTGGCCGCCCGACATCTGCTTGACGAGATCGCGCGGGCGGGTCTCGGATTTCAATTCGGCGAAGAGCTGGCCGGCGCGCTTGTACATGGCGGCATAGTCGAGGATGCGGAATGGGCCGACGCCGCGCCGCAGTTCGCGGCCGAGATAGACATTGGCGGCGGCCGTCAGATTGTTGCAGAGCGCAAGGTCCTGATGGACGATCTCGATGCCGTGCTGGCGGGCTTCCGCCGGCTTGTTCAGGATCAATTCCTTGCCGTCCATGCGCATGATGCCATGGCTCGCGTGGAAATTGCCGGCGATCATCTTGACCAATGTCGACTTGCCCGCGCCATTGTCGCCCATCAGGCCGACGACCTGGCCGGGCTCGATCGACAGCGACACGTCGTTGACCGCCTGGATGGCGCCGAAATGCTTCGAGATATTGGTGAGTTCGAGAACCGCCACCAGCCTATTGCCTCCCATGTTTGCCGCATACCCAAGCTAGGGTGCTGCCTTCACGTCGCGCTCCCAGATCCTCCCGGAACCAGCGATGACCGGCATTTACGCGAATGGCCGCGCGGGCGTCAATTGTCGGATGCACAAGAAAATCCAATTGTCAGACGAATAGTTTCGTGCTGTTTTGAAAAATCAGTTTTGTAGGACAAATTGCAATTGACGTTGGCCGTCCGCCGTTATTAGCTGGGAGCCGGAGGAAGATAGGCTGGTCCCCTTGACGCCATCATTGGCGACGGGAGCGGCTGGAGGTTATTATCGACCGTGCCGGCGAATGCCGGCCCGGTCGCATCTGAAAATGCTTATCGGCCTGGCTTGATGGCACGAGCGCTCGCGCCTTCGTCATCTTGCATCCGGGCTGGTTTGTGTGGCGGGCACGCCGTGCCCGTCTGTTTCCAAGGGAGGACTGACATGAGGAAAACACTTTTGCTCGCCGCCGTCGCCGCCATGGCGTTGGGCGCCGGGCCGGCATTGGCCAAGAAGCAACTCGTCATCGTGGTGAAAGGTCTCGACAATCCGTTCTTCGAGGCCATCCACCAAGGCTGCGAGAAGTGGAACAAGGAAAACGCCAGCTCGGAATATGAATGCTTCTACACCGGCCCGGCGTCGACTTCCGACGAAGCCGGCGAAGCACAGATCGTCCAGGACATGCTGAGCAAGGCCGACACGGTCGCGATGGCGATCTCGCCGTCCAACGCGCCGCTGATCGCGCAGACGATCAAGTCCGCCAATCCGACGATCCCGATCATGACGGTCGACGCCGACCTCTCCAAGGACGACGCCTCGCTTCGCAAGACCTATCTCGGTACCGACAACTATCTGATGGGCAAGAAGATCGGCGAATACATCAAGAAGGCCAAGCCGAATGGTGGCACGATCTGCACCATCGAGGGCAATCCGGCGGCCGACAACATCCTGCGCCGCGCGCAAGGCATGCGCGACGCACTGACGGGCAAGGAAGGGCTCTCGGCGCTTGCCGGCGAAGGTGGCTGGACCGAAGTCGCAGGCTGCCCGGTGTTCACCAATGACGACGGCGCCAAGGGTGTTCAGGCGATGACTGACATCCTCGCCGCCAACCCCAAGCTCGATGCGTTCGGCATCATGGGCGGCTGGCCGCTGTTCGGCGCGCCGCAGCCCTATCGCGACCTGATCGGCCCGCTCAAGGACCGGCTGGCCAAGAACGACTTCGTCATCGGCGCCGCCGATACGATCGGCGACGAGGTGGCGATCGCCAGAGACGGCCTTGTCACCGCGCTGGTCGGCCAGCGGCCGTTCGAGATGGGCTACAAGGCGCCAACGGTGATGATCGACCTCATCGAGGGCAAGAAGGTCGACGATCCGGTCTTCACCGGCCTCGACGAATGCACCAAGGACACGGTCGACACCTGCATCCAGAAATAGGCTGCAACTTCGGGGCGCCCGGCGACGGGCGCCCCGTTCCATCGAACCTTCAGGAAGACGCGGTAGCCGGGGCGATTGGCTCCAGCTTTGACGCGTCCAGAATTTGATTTCGGCAACGGGATCGGCGCGCAGATCCGGATCCATCCGGACGACAGTCGGCCGACCTATTGGAACGTGAATGCCGGACGAAAAGGCAAAGAAACAAGCCAGCCGGGCCAAGGTGCAAGCCAACCGCGATCCGGCGGCGCGCAGAGTGGATGCCGCGCACTTTTCGGGAGCCAGCGTCCATGCCTCGCTGGCCAGCGAGATCGGCCTCAGGATCGTGCGCGGCGATTATCCGCCCGGCAGCATCCTGCCCAACGAAGCCAAATGGGCCGAGACCTTCAACGTCAGCCGCTCGGCGGTGCGCGAGGCGNGCGCGAGGCGATCAAGATGCTGATGGCCAAGAGCCTTTTGGCCTCACGCCCCAAGATCGGCAGCTGGGTCGAGCCGAAGGAGCGCTGGAACCTGCTCGACCGCGACGTGCTTGCCTGGTACGCGACCGCACCCGACCTCGAAGCGTTCCTGCGCACCGTGCAGGAGTTCCGTCACATCATCGAACCGGAAGCATCCGCCTTTGCCGCCATAAGGCGCAGCGACGAGCAGATGGCCGAGATCAGCCAGGCCTGCCGCGAGATGGGCGAGGCGGCGAACCTGCCGGAACGCATCCGCGCCGATACACGCTTCCACCTCGCCATCCTGCGCGCCTCGGGCAACGACCTGCTGGTGCCGCTCGGCGTGCTGATCGAGTCCGCGCTCGACCATCTGTTCGTCTTCACCACGCGGCAGGTCGGCGACCAGCCACGAGCGCAGAAATTGCACGAAGCGATCGAGAAAAGCATTCGCCTGCAGCGCCCGGGGGCGGCGCGCAATGCGGTGCACAAGCTGCTTGCCGACACCGATGAAGGGATTGGACGAGGGCGGCGGTAAGGCCCCGCCTAGCTGCTCCAACTCCTTGTTTTGACGCACTTTCCCCGGGAAAGCTGTTCTCTCAAATCGTCTGCTTCTTGCCGTCCTTCATAGGCATCAGGTCGACGCCGTTGACCTTGCCGATATGGGTGGCCAGCATCGGCACGAACTGCTCGGCCGGGCCTGTGGCATGGGCGCCGGCGAAGGAGTTCTTGGTGGCGTTGCCGAGTGGGTTGGCGATGCCGGCGGCACCCGCCATCGATTCCAGATAGGTCAGATCCTTGAAGGCGTTGGCGATGGTGAATTTGTGCGCGTCGCGGTCGCCTTCCAGCGTCCAGCGCATGAAGGTCTGGTAGAAGCCGCAATCCATGCGGCCGTTGCGGATGACGCTGTCGAAACGCGGCGGCGAGATACCGACCTTTTGCGCCAGGGCCAGCGCTTCGGAATAGATGGCGGCATAGCCCAGCGAGATGAAATTGTTGAGTAGCTTCATGCGGTGGCCGTCGCCGGTGTCGCCGATGTGGACAATGCGGCCGGCCCAGGTCTCGATCACCGGCTTCACCCGGGCAAAGAGAGCGTCGGGCGCGCCGACCATCGCGTCGAGCGTGCCTTCCCAGGCTTCCTTCGGCGTGCGGCTCAGCGGTGCGTCGACATAGTCGATGCCTGATGCCTTGAGTTCGGTCGCCAGTGCCACGGTCGAGACCGGATCGGAGGTCGAGCAATCGACGACGACCGAGCCTTTTCTCAACCCCTCCTTGAGGCCGCCCGGGCCGCGGATGATGGCCTCGACTTCACGCGAACCGGTGACGCAGATGAAGACGATCGTCGATGCCGCGGCGACATCACGCGAGGTCGAGGCTTCCTTGGCGCCACGGCCCAGAAGATCTTCCGCCGGTTTGCGGTTCTTGCGGCCGAGGAACGTCAGGGGGTAGCCCTTGTCGACGATGTTCTTGGCGATCCCGTGTCCCATCAGCCCAAGGCCGATGAAGCCGATCGTCTCGCGCGCGGCAGTCGTGTTCATGTTATCAGTCCTATCCCAGATTATTGATAATAGCGCCGCCGTTTTAGCCCTACGCGGTTGCAGAAAGCAATATTGTCTGACAATACACGGGAATTCCAGAGCCTGTCATGGAGACCACAATGACGAAGCGGATCATGTTCACCGGCGGCAGCGGCAAGGCTGGGCGTCATGTCGTGCAGTATCTTGTCGAGCAGGGCTGCCAGGTGCTCAACATCGACACCAAGCCGCTCGACAATCCCAAGGTGCGCACGCTGATTACCGACATCACCGACAGCGGGCAGGTGTTCAACGCGCTGTCGAGCTATATGGGCCTGCACGAATTCGACCCGTCGCTGCGCCCGCAGCCGGTGGATGCGGTGGTGCATTTCGCCGCCATCCCGCGCATCATGATCACGCCCGACAATGAGGTGTTCCGCATCAATGCGATGGGCACCTACAATGTCATCGAGGCCGCGGTGAAGCTTGGCATCCGCAAGGTGATCGTCGCATCCAGCGAGACGACCTACGGCCTCGTCTTCGCCAACGAGCCGCGGGACCCCAAATATTTCCCGCTCGACGAGGAGTATGATGTCGATCCGATGGACAGCTACGCCCTGTCCAAGATCGTCAACGAGAAGACGGCGCGGGCCTTCGCACAGCGCAATGGCACCGACATCTACGCCTTGCGCATCGGCAACGTCATCGAACCGCATGAGTATTCGCTGTTCCCGAAATGGTTCGCCGATCCGGGCTTCCGCAAGCGCATCGCCTGGAGCTATGTCGACGCGCGCGATCTCGGCCAGATCACGCTGCGCGCCATCGAGAAGGATGGGCTCGGCTACCAGGTGTTCAACGCCGCCAATGACGACACGTCGTCGGATCTGCCGACGGCGGAGCTTTTGAAGCGTTTCTATCCAGATGTGCCGGTCAAGGCGGAACTCGGCGAATACGAGACGCTGCTATCGAACCGCAAAGCGCGCGACATGCTGGGTTTCCGACCGGAGCATAGCTGGCGCAAATACGTCAAAACCGCCTGAGGCAGGTCGAGGTTCAGGTGATGCCGGCCTGAACCTCAACATATGCAATCGAGCAGCTGAACGGGCTGGGCTGTGCATAGCTGCGGGCTTTACGGCCTAACCGCCCGACAGTGCTTGACAGCTTCCGCAAACCGGCCTTTCTGAAGTGCATGCGGGACGCAAAGCCGAACAAGGAAAGATCGCCGAAAAAGGCTATAGCCGCTGAGCGCCCGGCCGGTGTTCGGCGGTCCGACGCGGCGCGCATTCCCGGCTCCAGCGTGCACACATCACTGGCCAGCGAGATTGGTCTGCGGATAGTGCGCGGCGATTATCCGCCGGGCACCATCCTGCCCAATGAAGCCAAATGGTCGGAGACCTTCAGCGTCAGCCGTTCGGCGGTCCGCGAGGCGATCAAGATGCTGATGGCCAAGAGCCTTTTGGCCTCACGCCCCAAGATCGGCAGCTGGGTCGANCCCGGCAGCATCCTGCCCAACGAAGCCAAATGGGCCGAGACCTTCAACGTCAGCCGCTCGGCGGTGCGCGAGGCGATCAAGATGCTGATGGCCAAGAGCCTTTTGGCCTCACGCCCCAAGATCGGCAGCTGGGTCGAGCCCAAGGAGCGCTGGAACCTGCTCGACCGAGACGTGCTCGCCTGGTACGCGACGTCGCCGGACCGCGAGGTGTTCCTGAAGACGGTGCAGGAGTTCCGTCATATCATCGAGCCGGAAGCGACCGCCTTTGCCGCCATGCGGCGAACCGACGAGCAGATGGCCGAGATCAGCCAGGCCTGCCGCGAGATGGGGGAGGCGACGAGCTTGCAGGAGCGCACGCGCGCCGACACGCACTTCCATCTTGCCATCCTGCGCGCCTCGGGCAACGATCTGCTGGTTCCGCTCGGCGTGCTGATCGAATCCGCCTTCGATCATCTCTTCACCTATACGACGCGGGCCGTCGACGATCTCAACCATGCGCAAAAGCTGCATGAGGCGATCGAGAAGAACATCCGCCTGCAGCGGCCGGACGCAGCACGCAACGCGGTGCGCAAATTGCTGGCCAACACCGACCACGTGATCAAGTCGCGTTAGGGTGTGTTGATATTCAGGTGATGCCGGCCTGCGAACGGCAGTTTTCTGCGCTTCCGGTGCTCACGTACCAAACGTACGCTGCGCGCCGGTTCTCGAAAACCACCATTCTCGGCGCGGCCTGACCTGAATCTCAACACACCCTGGCCGGCGCTAGCCTTCTTTCTCGCGGCCGAAGGCCACCCGCAGTTCGTCCTTGGCGTTCTCGAGCACCTTTTTGCGCGTGGCGGGCAGGTTCTTGCCGGCCCGGTTGATGTAGAAATTCAGCATCGACATGGCGGACTGAAACGGCTCGGCCTTGCGCCTGTGGCTGTGTTCGGCAGATCGCTTGAGCGAGGCTGCGATCTTCTTGGCATCGTCGGATTCGAAGACATGGTCCTCAAGATCCATCGCGTTGCTGTGCTCGGTCACCTCGGCCGACCATTTTTCCTTGGCAGCGGTCATGGCTGGGACTCCTTTGCGGGGTTGCTGACCGGAAAACTCCACATATTGGCGTCGGTTCCCGCATTCTTGTCCATTCTGGAGCCACGGATTTGCCTGTCGTGGCGCTGCTGCGAGCCCAGAATGCGCCGATAGTGGAGGCCAACGGCAGCCGATTTTCGAGATCGCCGACAGGAAACGCCTTTTGACCCGAACAGACTTGAGCGGACCGAGCCCCGGCATCGACAGTTCCTACGCCTGGATGCGCCTTGCCATTTCCATGCTGCTGGCCACGATCGGCGCCGTGGGCATGTGGGCTGTCGTCGTGGTGCTGCCCGCCGTGCAGGCCGAGTTCGGCGTCGACCGCGCCGCTGCATCGATGCCCTACACCGCAACCATGGTGGGCTTCGCCGCCGGCAATGTGCTGGTCGGCCGCGCCATCGACCGCATGGGGTACTGGATCCCGGCGCTGATCTCTTCCGTGGCGCTATCCGCAGGCCTCCTGCTGGCTGCGCTGTCGACCTCGATCCTGCAATTCACCCTTGCCCAAGGGGTACTGATCGGTGTCGGCACCTCGGTGATCTTCGGGCCGCTGATCGCCGACATCTCGCACTGGTTCAACCGTAGGCGCGGCGTCGCGGTGACAGCCGCGGCGGCAGGCAATTACCTTGCCGGAGCGATCTGGCCGACCATCATGCCGACAGTGATGAAAGCGGAAGGCTGGCGCTTCACCTATGCAGCCATCGGCATCTTTTGCCTGGTTACGATGGTGCCGCTGGTGTTGATGCTGCGGCGNGGCGCTCCGGAGGCCGCGGCCGCCGGCTCGCCGGGAAGCCGCCCGGTGCAGCCGATGCCAATGTCGCCGGCGGCGTTGCAGGCGCTGCTGGTCGTCGCCGGTCTCGGCTGCTGCGTAGCGATGTCGATGCCGCAAGTGCATATCGTGGCCTATTGCATGGATCTCGGCTACGGGGTGGCGCATGGCGCCGACATGCTGTCGATCATGATGGCGGCGGGAGTCGTCAGCCGGCTTGCCTCGGGCTTTATTGCCGACCGCATCGGCGGCGCGAAAACCTTGCTTATCGGTTCGGTGCTGCAATGCCTGTCGTTGCTGTTCTACATTCCGTTCGACGGGCTCGCCTCGCTCTATGTCGTGTCGCTGGTATTCGGCCTGTCGCAGGGCGGCATCGTGCCGTGCTACGCGATCATCGTGCGCGAATATTTGCCTGCCAAGGAGGCCGGCCAGCGTATCGGCATCGTCATGATGGCGACGATTTTCGGCATGGCGATCGGCGGCTGGATGTCGGGCTGGATCTACGACCTAACTGGTTCCTACGCCGCGGCATTCCTCAACGGCATCGCCTGGAATTTATTGAACATACTGGCCATCGGCCTGTTCATGTGGAAGGCGAGACACAGGACCGTCGCAGCCATCTGAGTTAAGGGGCGCGGTGCGGCTGCTAAGCGCCTCGGCTTGACAACGGACAGGCACTGCGCGACGCCAAAGGCCGAAGGGTGCGGCAACGGGCCGGTGACATGTCGACAGATCAGATGATCGTATTGCGGGTCAGCTTCGGCGGACATGCGCACGGGCCATGGCCTTGATCAAGCCGCGCTCGCGCCGAGGCGGCGGCCGCCCGACCATATCCGATGTCGCGCGCAAGGCCGGCGTCGGCGCCATTACCGTGTCGCGCGCGCTGCGCGAGCCGGAGCGCGTCAGCCAGGATTTGCGCCGGCAGATTCAGGCAGCGGTCGATGAACTCGGCTATGTGCCGGACCCCAATGCGCGGGCGCTGGCCTCGGCGCGCGCCGAGGTGTTCGGCGTGCTGGTGCCTTCGCTCACCAACAACGTCTTCGCCGAGGTGGTGCGCGGCATCTATGACAGCCTGTCGGACAGTCCGTTCCGCATCCAGCTCGGCAACACGCACTATTCCGGGCTGGAGGAGGAGCGGCTCTTGCAACTGTTCGGCTCGCAGCGGCCGGCGGCGCTGATCGTGGCCGGCATCGACCAGACGCCGAGTTCACGACGACTGCTGGAGAATGCCGGTTGCCCGGTGGTGCAGGTGATGGAGACCGGTCCCGATCCCGTCGACATGATGGTCGGGTTTTCGCATCTCGACGGCGGCAGAACGGCGACCGAGCACCTGATCGAGATGGGGTATCGTCGTGTCGGCTTCATCGGCGCCCGCATGGATCCGCGCTCGCAGCGCCGCCTTGCCGGCTACCGGATCGCCATGGAAAAAGCCGGCTTGTTCGATCCGCGCCTGATCACCACCACGCCGGTGCCGTCCAGCGTGTCGCTTGGCCGTGAACTGTTCCGGGATGCACTTGCCAAGGTTCCGACGCTCGAGGGCGTGTTCTGCAACAATGACGACATCGCGCTCGGCGTGCTGTTCGAATGCCACCGCGCAGCGATCGACGTTCCAAAGACCATCGGCATCGTCGGCTTCAACGACCTCGACATGATGCAGGTGGCGTTTCCCTCGGTCACCAGCATCCGCACCCATCGCTATGAAATCGGCCGGCGTGCTGTCGCCATGGCGCTGGCAGCGATCGGCGGCGACAGGCCGCAGCAGCGGGTCGTCGATCTCGGCTTCGAGCTCAAGCGCCGCGAGAGCACTGCCCGCTGAGTATCTTAGAGTTCGCTGAAATGAGACTTTACAGCCTTTCTTGGTAGCGCTACCATCCCGCGCTCGCGAAAACTCGCAAGAGGAACAACTCTGTTTATTATCCATAAGCGACAGAATGTTTCTTGTTTATTATGGATAATATGATAGTTTTCGTAGCCGCTTGAGGGAGCGACAAGGGAGAGGATCAGGTCGGCGTTGACCGCCTGAAACAGCGGCGGGCCAAGGCAGGAGGTGCTTGAGCAAGCGCGTCAGTTGTACTGCAGCCAAAAAGATAAATCAGAACTGCAAATGGGAGGAATATCGATGATCAAGTCACTCGTTGGTGGCATCGTTGCCGCCACTGCATTCGTCATGTTGAGCTCGGCTGCGATGGCCGCGGGGCCTGAGGTCGTCAAGGGACCGGCCGCCGAGCCGGACTGTTTTGCGCCCTGGGCCGCCGATACCCAATTCTTCAAATTTCCCAAGAAGGACGGTCCATACCGCATTGCGCTCGCCAACGGCTATATCGCCAACACCTGGCGCATCCAGATGGTGCAGACCGCCAAGGCCTATGCCGCACAGGCGGATGTCGCCAAGAAGCTGAAGGAGTTCAAGGTCGTCTCGACCGGCGAGGACGTTCCGGCGCAGATCTCCGCGATCAACAACTTCATCGATTCCGGCTTTGACGCGATCGTCGTCAACGCGCAGAATCCGACCGCCTTCGGACCGGTCATCAAGCGTGCCAAGGAAGCCGGCGTCGTGCTGGTCGCCTTCGACAACATTCTCGATACCAAGGACGCCATCAACGTCAATGTCGACCAGAAGGGGCTTGGCGCATTGTGGGGCAAGTGGCTGGTGTCGCACGTGCCGAACGGCGGCAAGGTGCTCGAGGTGCGCGGCGTTGCCGGCACATCGGTCGATACCGACCGCCATGCCGGTATCCACGAAGTGCTCGACGGTTCCGGCAAGAAGTGGGCCGTCACCGAGGTCGTCGGCAAGTGGGACGACGGCGTGGCCCAGAAAGCGACGGCCGACGCGATTGCCACCAATGGACCTTTCGACGGCATCACTGGGCAGGGCGGCGATACCGGAATCGTGCAGGCGATGATGGACGCCAAGCATCCATTTGTTCCGTTCGGCGGCGAAACGGAGAATGGCTTCCGCAAATTCTGCTCGGCGCATGCGGCGGATGGGCTCAAATGCTCATCGGCCGGCACTGGTCCTGCCCAGGTGGCGGTCGCCATCAAGACCGCGATAGCGGCCCTCGAAGGCAATGTCGTGCCGCAGTCGGTCAAGCTGCCGTTGGCAATCGTCGAGGATCCCAACTTCAAGGCAGGCCAGGACTTCTTCCCCGACCAGTCCGATAATTTCTTCGTCGGCAATTCCTTCCCGACCTGCGGCATCAATTTCACGGCCCAGGAGATCATGGGCCAGACCAAGGAAAACAAATAATCCGACCGGCCGATGCAGCGGGAGAAATCCCGCGGCATCGGCCGCTTGTTCCAATCGCAATTACCCTTGGGGAGGGTTGATGGACGGCGCGGTTCCGCTCTTGCGCGTGGAAGGCATATCCAAGCGCTATGGCGGCGTACGGGCGCTGGAGAAGGCTGATCTGTCGGTTTCTGCCGGCAGCATCCACGCCATCCTCGGTGAAAACGGCGCCGGCAAATCCACATTGATCAAGGTCATGGCCGGTGTCGTGGCACCCGACGAGGGCCGCATGATGCTGGACGGGCGTGAAGTGACCTTCGCTTCGCCGGGTGCGGCGAACAAGGCCGGCATCGTCTGCATCTTCCAGGAACTGTCGCTGATCCCCGAACTCAGTGTCGCCGACAACATCGTCATTTCCGACCCGCCCAAACGCTTCGGCATGATCGACCGCAAGGCGCAGCGCCGCATCGCGGAAGATGCGCTGGCGCGCGCGGGGGCAGCCGACATCCACCCGCTGGCGTTGGTGAAGGACCTGCCGCTGTCGCGCCGGCAGATGGTCGAGATCGCCAAGGCCTTGGCGCGCAAGCCACGCATCCTCATCCTCGACGAGGCGACCTCGGCGCTGACGGCGGCGGATGTCTCGAGGATTTTCGAGGTGCTCAAGCGGCTGCGCTCGGAAGGGCTGGCGCTGCTCTATATCTCGCACCGCATGAACGAGATCGCCGAATTGGCCGACCAGTGCACGGTGTTTCGCAACGGCCGCAATGTCGCCAGCTACAAGGCCGGCTCGAAGAGCGACAATGAGGTGGTTGAACTGATGATCGGCCGCGAATACAGCCATATCTTTCCGCCCAAGCCGGCGGCGGTGCCTGCCACCGCCGCTCCCAGGCTCGAAGCCCGCAAGCTTTCCTGGGCGGACCGGCTGGACAACATCTCGCTGACCGTCAGGGCCGGCGAGGTGGTCGGTCTCGGCGGCCTCGACGGCCAGGGTCAGCGCGAATTGCTGCTCGCCTTCTTCGGCGTGCTGCGCGGGCTGTCCGGTCAAATCCTGATCGACGGCAAACCGGTGGCGATCGCCAGTCCATCGGCCGCCCGCGATGACGGCATAGGCATGGCGCTAATCCCCGAAGACCGCAAGACGGAAGGGCTGATGCTGCCGATGACGGTGCGCGAGAACCTGTCCTTCGCCGCGCTCGACCGGCTGTCCAGGGGCGGCATCATCGACCGCACGGCCGAGCAGCGGCTGATCGACGACATGGTCGGTCTTCTGGCGATCAAGACGGCAGGGCTCGACATTCCGGTCGGCGCGCTGTCGGGCGGCAACCAGCAGAAGGTGGTCATCGCCAAATGGCTGATGCGCCAGCCGCGCATCATCCTGCTCAACGATCCGACGCGCGGCATCGATGTCGGCACCAAGCAGGAACTCTATCAGCTGATGCGCAAGCTGGCGGATGCGGGTGCGGCGATCCTGTTCTATTCGACCGACTATGACGAGCTGATCGGCTGCTGCGACCGGGTGCTGGTCCTCTATGACGGAGCGGTCAAGCGCGAGCTAGT
The DNA here is from genome assembly GCF_000502435.1 of Mesorhizobium sp. LNHC232B00. NCBI lineage: Bacteria > Pseudomonadati > Pseudomonadota > Alphaproteobacteria > Hyphomicrobiales > Phyllobacteriaceae > Mesorhizobium > Mesorhizobium sp. LNHC232B00. The sequence continues at coordinate 6,346 of NZ_AYWP01000030.1, read as the reverse complement.
CGGCGCCGAGATCACCGAGCGGGCGCTGATATCGAGCGCGCTCAACATTGACGGCAAGGAGAGCCCGGTGGGCCTGGGAGCAAGTGCGTGAAGGATTGGCGCTACTGGCTGGCCGAGCAGCGCGGAACGCTGCTGGCGCTCGGCATCTTCATCGTCATGTTCGCCATCTACAGCGCGAACCATCCGGCCGGCTTCAGCGCCAACGTCGTGCAGACGGCGGCGAACAAAGGCGTGCTGCTCGCCTTCGTCGCCATGGCGCAGACACTGGTGGTGATCACCGCCGGCATCGACCTGTCCGTCGGCATGATCTTCCTGCTTACCAATTGTCTCGCCTCCTGGCTGGTGGTGGGGACGCCGATGCAGACGGCGCTCGGCGTCGTCGCCGTGCTGGCGGTCGGGCTGTTGTGCGGCGCCGTCAATGGCGCCATCGTGATCTACGGGCGGCTGCAGCCGATCGTCGCCACCATTGCGACGGGCGCTGTCTACTACGGCATCGGCCTTCTGCTGCGGCCCTTTCCGGGCGGTTCGGTCAATGAGGACCTGGCCGATGCGCTGACGGGCCGCGTTTTCGGCGTGGTGCCGGCGAGCCTTGTCGTGCTGCTGGCCGTCGTGCTGGTGGTTTGGGTGCCGTTCAGCCGCTCGGTGCTCGGCAGGGCGGCTTACGCGGCCGGGTCCTCGGAGACGGCCGCCTACATGTCCGGCGTGCCGATAAGGCGCGGCAAGTTCGCTGCCTACGCGCTGGCCGGGCTGCTGGCCGCGATTGGCGGCCTGTTCCTGACCTTCTTCACCTATACGGGCGAAGCGGCCTATGCCAGCGGCAACGCCTACACGCTGTTTTCGATCGCCGCCGTGGTGCTGGGCGGCGTCTCGCTGTTCGGCGGCAAGGGCAGCGCCATCGGCGCGATCTTCGGCGCGCTTGCCTTCCGCACCATTGGCGACCTGTTGTTCGTGTTTGATTTCGATCCGCTCTGGCAGCCCTTGTTCCAGGGGGTTATCCTGCTGGTCGCCGTCAGCCTCGGCGCCTTCGCCCTGTTTCGGGTCCGCAACCGGCTGGAGTGGTTCCTGTGAGCGATACGACCTTGGGCGGCATTGCCGGCCGCATGCCGAAATTCATCCGCCGCGCCGATCCGGCGGTGCTGACGGCTTTTGCCTGCATCGTGATGCTGCTGTTGCTGGGCAGCCTCTATTCGCGCAGCTTCCTGTCGCCTGAATATCTGCTGCAGCAGCTGAAAGTGGCATCGTTTCTCGGCGTCATCGCCACTGGCATGATGCTGGTCGTCCTGCTCGGCCAGATCGACCTGTCGGTGCCATGGTCGGTGGCGGCAGGCGCGATGATGGCCTGCGCAGCGGCCGCCTACGGTCCGGTCGGCGTGGCGCTGGCCATTCCGTTCGGCATCTTTTGCGGCGTGCTGATCGGCGTCGTCAACGGCATTGGCGTCGCCTATCTGCGCATCCCCTCGATGATCATCACGCTTGCCACCAATGCCGTCGCGCAAGGGCTGATGGTGGTCTACACCGGCGGCTTCTCGCCCCAGGATTCGGCCACCGGCGCCATGCGCTACCTGGCCACGGGCTTTGCCATTCCGGCGGTGCCCAATGCGGTGATCATCTGGGCGCTGATCGGCGCCGCGATGGTGTTCGTGCTGACCCGCACCGCTTTTGGCCGCACCGTCTACGGCATCGGCAACCGCGAGCGCGCCGCCTACCTCTCCGGCATCGACACGAGGCGCGTGGTGATGATCGCCTTCGCCGTCTCCGGCGGGCTCTCCGCCTTTGGCGGCGTGCTTCTGGCCGGCTATGCCTCCAAGGCGGCACAGTCGATGGGGGACGCCTATCTCTTGCCGTCGATCGCAGCCGTAGTGCTCGGCGGCACCTCGATCCTCGGCGGGCGCGGCTCCTATCTCGGCACCGTCGCCGGCGTCATCCTGATCACGCTCCTGCAATCCATCCTGTCGGTCATGCAGATGCCGGAAGCGGGGCGGCAGATCATCTACGGCGTGGTCATCGTCGCCATGCTGTTGCTCTACGGCCGCGCGCCGGCAAGCCGCTGACCACCATGGACGACAAGGCAGCCCAGGCGCCGTCGGGCGTCTCCGGTTCGGCGCCCCCCGCGATCGTGGTGATGGGCGTCGCCGGCTGCGGCAAGTCGGCCGTCGGAACCGCGCTGGCGGAGGTGCTGGGCGCGATCTTCATCGAGGGCGACAGGCTGCATCCGCCGGAAAATGTCGCCCGCATGGCAAGCGGCGAGCCGCTCACCGACCAGCTGCGCAAAGGCTGGCTCGACGCGATCGGCGAGCGCATCGCCGTGTCGGTCGGCCAAGGGCAGGGTGTGGTCGCTGCCTGCTCGGCGCTGAAGCGCGGCTACCGCGAACGGCTGCGCGGCTTCCGCCGCGACATCGTCTTCCTTTACCTCGAGATCGATCCGGCGACGGCGAGCGAGCGGGTCGCCGGCCGCAAAGGCCATTTCATGCCGGCAAGCCTGGTCGACAGCCAGTTCGCCATCCTCGAGCCACCGGGAATGGATGAGCGGGCGTTGACGCTCGATGCGACGCGCCCGGTGGCCGAACTCGTCACGAATGCGAGCCGTTTGCTGCGCCGGTCATGAACCGTCATCGGCACCGATGCCGTGTCGACCCTCGGTCAGGCGTTGGCGACGGGACCACGACATCATCTGCTCGGGGCAATGCTTGAGTGCCTGCAGCAGACAATCACGCTTGAGCAGGATGTAGCTTGCCTGCAGGACCGTGTTCTTGGTTCCATCCCTGGACATGCCCGTTGGCGGGTTCGCGGGCACCAGCTCGGGGCTCAGGACGGCTCGGTATTGGCTGAAGGGGACCTCTTCGAATGTCGACATGGCAAACAGCGCCGCCTTGCCCCTGGCGGCGAAATTCGCCGGGGCCGAGGCAAGATGCGTCCAGCCACTGTCGCCCAGAGCGACCTCGGTGAAGGTCGAGCCGGCGTGGATGTTGTTGGTCATCAGCACCACGCCATTCTCCTTCAAGACCTTCTGGATGCGGATGGTGAGCTGATAGACATCGTCGCGGTCGAAGACGAGGCGACCCTTCAGGAACCGGTTCTCGACATTGACCAGCGGCGGGTTCAGGAAGCGCAGGCCGAACGAAGACTCGGAAACTCCATGCGCGTTGACGCTCACCTGATAGGCCCCGATGCCGGCCTCGTGCAGGGCGCGCTTGCCGAAGATGGTCTGCGAGGTGAACTGATCGCACCAGATCATGGCGCCATGGCCGCGTCGCAAGGCGGCCCGCAGTCCCTCGAGCCCTTCCAGCCGTGTCGTTGGCGACCAGCGTCTGGCGACCAGATGCGCGGCAAGCTGCAGGCGGCGGCGATGGCGTGCCGCGAGCAAGGCCTCGAACAGGCTGCGCGCATCGATATCATCGCCAAGCACTGCGTGGACGGCTTCGGCGTAGGGTGAGAACTCCTTGCGCAGATGCCGCTTCAGGCCAAGTCTGGACACGCGCTGGCAGACCGGCGCCCACCAGCGTACGGGCAAAGCCGCCGCGACCACGAGATACAAGACGGCCAGCAGGCTTTCGCGAGGGTCCCTGTTGGAGAAACGGCGCGGCCTGCCGGGGCGGATCAGCTTGCGGCTGAAGAAGCGCACGTCCTCCGCCCGTTCCGGAACGCGAACGTCGGCGATGATTTCAGTGCGGAAGGCGGCCGCGGACGGCGGCTTGCGGTTGCGGGACTTTGCGAACCACGACAGCCTCATCGGTCCAGCCTGTTGTTCAAGACCGCTTTACTGCGTCGACATGGGCCGCGCAACCGCGATAGCGAATGCCGCGCATCAGGCCGTGGCCTAGATCTGCGACGTCAACTCGACCGGGAAATCATCGTTGTCGGCATCGCGCATGGCAGCGAGGCTGCGGTTGTCCAGCACCTCGGCGATCGCCTGGCGCACCTCCAGCATCATGTGCCGGACCTGGCAGGTCGCCTCGTCGCAATCCTCGCAACGCTGGTACTGCGTACGGCTGGCGCAGGGTATCGGCGCCAGCGGCCCGTCGAGGACGCGCACGACATGGCCGATCTTGATCTCGGAGGCCGGGCGGGCGAGGCGGTATCCGCCTTCCTTGCCCTTGCGGCTCTGGACGAAGCCGGCATTGCGCAATTCGCCCAGGATGGCATCGAGGAATTTCTTCGGGATGTTGTTGGCGACCGCGATGTCGTTGACGAAGGCCAATTGGCCGACCGGAAGACTGGAAAGATGAACGAGGGCCTTGAGGCCGTATTTGCCTTTTTTTGTCAGCATGCCCTGATCAACCCATTGAAAGCCCCAACCACCCGCATCTGGCGGCTGTTTGTGTGCAAATAATGACGGTATCGCCGCGCGACAGTATTTGGCGACAACAAGACGCCTAATGGCACGTTAGGCACAAACGCGTTGATTCTTTGTAACGTATTGCACGGAGGTCGCCGATATTGTGCTGGAAACCGGCCGGCGCAAAAACGAAAAAGCCGGCAAGGCGCCGGCTCTTTCATCGCGTTCAGATCCTGCAACCGTCAGCGGCTGCCATAGGCCTGGTCGAGCAGGCCGCCGGCCGCGAAGTGTTCTTTCTGGATCTTGTCCCAGCCGCCGAATACATGTTCCACTGTCAGCAGGCGGATATCGGGGAAATCGGCCTTGTATTTGGCGGCCACGGCCGCATCGCGGGTCCGCAGGCCGTTGCGGGCGGCGATATCCTGGCCTTCGGGCGTGTAGAGGAAGTCGAGATAGGTCTTGGCCAGATCGCGCGTGCCGTGCTCGTCGGCGACCTTGTCGACGATCGCAACCGGGAATTCGGCAAGCAGGCTGACCGAAGGCGTGACCTGCTCGAACTTGTCGTCGCCATACTCCTTGCGGATGCCGCGTGTTTCGGACTCGAAGGTGATCAGCACGTCCCCGATCTCGCGCTGCACGAAGGTGGTGGTCGCGGCGCGGCCGCCAGTGTCGAAGATCGGCACGTTGTTGAACAGCTTGGCGATGAACTCCTTCACCTTGGCGTCGTCGCCCTTGAAGGCTTCCTTGGCGTAGGCGGTTGCCGCCAGATAGGTGTAGCGCGCATTGCCCGACGTCTTCGGGTTGGGAAAGATCACCTGCACGTCGTCGCGCACCAGATCGTTCCAGTCCTTGATGTGTTTGGGGTTGCCCGCGCGGACGAGAAACGAAGGCAGCGAATAGAAGGGCGAGGCGTTGTCGGGAAAGTCCTTCTGCCAGTCGGCCGAGACGAGCTTCTTCTTGACCAGGAAATCGACGTCGGTGACCTGATTGAAGGTGACGACATCGGCGCCGAGGCCTTCGGCGATGGCGCGCGCCTGCGCCGAGGTGCCGGCATGCGACTGGTCGATGGTGACGCCCGGATGTTTCTCGATGAACGCCTTGTTGACCTGGGCGAATAGTTCGCGGCCAACATCATAGGAGGCGTTGAGCAACTTGTCGGCCGACCAGGCTTGGGAGGATGCGAGGAACAGGCCGGCGACGGTGGCAACGCCAAGGAAAAATCGCTTCATGAAAACAGGCTCCGATGCAATGCGCTTATAGCCCGACCATAGCCGCGACGCACGGTGCGCGGCGAGGCATGCGAGGCGACCCATGGCATTGCTGTGCGAAAATACATCGTCAGAAACGCCTTTCATTGGAATTCTGTTCCAGTCAGCCCACTCTTGCCTTCGGTTTCTACCTTCTTGCATTGCAGCGTCGGGCCGCATTTACAATGGCATACAAGGAGGCAGTCATGCCCCAGCACCGCCATTCAACAACGCCGCCGAAGGAGGCGAAATGTCTCGCAACAACCGCAGCCAGGCGGTGCGCATTCCTGCCGAATTCGAACTTCCGAGTGACAGGGTTCTGATCAGCCGTGAAGGCGATCGCCTTGTCATCGAGCCGGTTCGCAAACCCAGCCTCACGGCGCTGCTCGCCCAATGGGCGAAAGAGCCACCGCTCGGCCCTGAAGACGACTTTCCCGCGATTAACGATCCGCCTGTGCACAATAGCGCCTGACCCTAGGGATCAAGCGGCCGGGAACAGCTTCCAACGCCCCGGCCGGAAAGCCACCCGGCTCTTCTGCGCCGCCGGGTGATCGACCGGCAACTCGATCTCGACCCGCCGGCGTTCGCCGCCGATCTCGAGCTCGACGCGCCGCGTGCCGGCGACGCGGCGGCTGGCGGCCACCGTGCCGGCGATACAGCCGCTGCAGCCGTCCAGCAGTTCGACATCGTGCGGGCGGAAATAGAGCGTCGCCTCGCCTTTTGGCGCGTGCGGCGCGGCAAGACCGATCGGACGGTCGGCGAGCCAGATCTCGCCGTTCTCGACCTTGACGGGGAGCGAGCTCGATTCGCCGATGAAGCCGTA
>NZ_AYWP01000029.1:0-69304 GCF_000502435.1 Mesorhizobium sp. LNHC232B00 | reverse complement strand
GTCGCCGGACCTGCTCGACCAACTGATGGCGGCGAAGTCGGCGGCGCTGGAAATCCGCCCCGAACCGGCCGAGCCGCTGATCAGTGCCGAGGATCTGGCGGAGCGCCGCGAACGCGTCGACCGCGTGCTCCGCGCCGTGCTGGCCGTGCCCGATGCGGGGTTCCGCGTCATCGGCGTGCTCTACCAGGAGTTCGTGGTTCGCTGCCGCATCGAGGGCCTCGCCTCGGTCGTGCCGGACCTGCCCGCGTTCCGCCGCATGCTGACGCGAGCCCGCGCCGGCCTCGGCTCCGAGACGACGCAGGATGACGCATGGCGGGACGTTTCCGTCCGCGCCTCGCTGCTGCCCGACGACATGCAGGGCGTGTTCATGATGATCGCTCGCGCGGCGAAGGAGGGCTGGCCTTGTCCGAGCGACGCCGCGATCGCGCGCGCCTATGGCTCGCATTCGCTGCGCCGCGCCCGGCGCCTCCTGACCTATATCGAGGAGCAGGGGCTCATCGTTTGCCAGCTCGACGGCACGGGAAAACGCACCGTGACTCTGGTCGAACTCGCCTGGGCAACGGCGCCCGGCGACCCCAACGCCGAGGAGGCGGAGCAAGGGAGCCTGGCGCTGTGAGGGGGCCATGACGCGTTCAACACCCGACGAATCGCATAGGCAGGCTGAGGGCAAGGTTGCGCGGGTGCGTATCATGGGGACACCGAGGTCCGGCACGAATCTCGCGAAGCACCTAGTGGAAACTCATCTCGGGGTGCCTGTCGTCTTCGACCAGGGCTTTTGGAAGCATGGAATCTTTCCGGCCCTGATGAACGGACGCGACCTTGGATATGGAGACTTGCCCATCATCGTGATGAGCAAGGATCCCATCACCCAGCTCCTGTCATGGTTCCGCTTCAGCCGAAACGACAGCATTTTCCGGCCGGCCAAACATCTCGGTCCATTCCTGAACAGGCCATTCGAACTCAAGCAGGATTTTACGCACCCAAAGATGGCCTACAGGTTCCGCACACCTGCCGATTATTGGAACCAGTTTTACTTTGCCATGGAAGCCCTGCGCCGCATCGGCGCACCCGTGCATTTCGTGGCTTATGAGCAGCTCGTTTCCGAGCCTGCGCTTTGCCTCGGCGCGATTTCCCGTTTCCTCGATCTTTCCCCGCCTTTCGACGCCGGCTCCACCGTGACCATCCCTCGGCACGCGATCGGTGCGAGCAATGACATTGACCGGCCAGCGGACCCGGCCGCCAACCAGGGTCCGTTCGATCCGGCGCGCGCGGATCTGGCATCGGCGCTCGCCAGGATCGGCTGGCGCAATGCACGCCTTATCCTAGGCGATATCGACGGCGACGTGCTTGCCGCAACGGGCCGAGCCGGGTTTCGCAGGACCTGCCGGGAAGCGATCGGCCCCACGGCGATATTGAGGTCGTTGATCGGCTTCTGGTGAGCTGGTGCCGCGCGTCGCCTCCAAATGTCTACTTCGACTTCCGACCCAGCCCATGGATTTGGCGAGTTTGGAGCGGGTTGCTCGCGCTACTGGATAGCGATGATGCCGTCGATGGCCCGCCATTCCGAAGGCTGGATCAGCCGGTGGTGGGCGACGCGAACCGAGTGCAGCGGGCCTTCGAGTTCGCGCTCCCAATAGGATAGGAACCCGTGAAGTTCGGGGAACTCGGGCGCAAGGTCATAATCCTGCCAGACATAGAGCTGGAGCAGGCCCGGATGATCGGGCAGGTGATAGTGAATCTCCGCCGTGGTCAGGCCGTAGCCTTCCATCTGGAGACGGAATTCCTTGCTGACGCTTGCGATCATTCGTTTCTCCTTCCTGTCAGGTATTAGGCATCCAGCCTGTCAAAAGTGGTGATGGAATCGCCGCTCGGCTGGCGTAGTGCCGAGACGTCGCCGTCGCTGGTAGCCTGGAGCAGGCGGTCAAGCGCGCGGTTGGAGCTTTCGGCGGCAGGGGTGGATTTGAGCGGCGAAAAAATCTGTCGGTCCATCGATGTGCTCCGTCTGCAAACAACTCCTTGAGCGGATCGCGGTTCCGGCGCCCGGGATGCGCCGGCCGCGTATATCTGTTGAACAAGGATAGAAGATTCAAGCCGGCATCCGACCTGGATAAGGTCGCGATAACAGGCGCTTGGCACTCGCGGCGCAGGAGTGCCAAAATTTTTTGGCGGGGCTCTTGAAACCGAAAAACGGCAAAACTAGCTCGATATGCGCGCGCGATGCCTGAGCAAGGGTCGCTGCGTGCCGCGCCGGCCGATTTTGCCGGTCCGGTTGCGGAGGAACCGCGAAAAACATGTTTGTCCAGAAGGAGAACGAAATGGCGTTCCGTCCATTGCATGACCGTATCCTGGTCCGCCGCATCGACGCCGAGGAAAAGACCGCGGGCGGCATCATCATTCCCGACACCGCCAAGGAGAAGCCGCAGGAAGGCGAGGTACTCGCTGTCGGTCCCGGCGCGCGCGACGACGGCGGCAAGCTGGTCGAGCTCGACGTCAAGGTCGGCGACCGCATCCTGTTCGGCAAATGGTCCGGCACCGAGATACGGCTCGACGGCCAGGATCTGCTCGTCATGAAGGAAAGTGACGTGATGGGCGTGATCGAAGAGGCCGCGCAGATCAAGAAGGCCGCCTGACGGCTTCTTGGAAATTCAACCAGTCAACGAATGCTGCCTAGATGAAGGAGTGATCCAATGGCTGCCAAAGAGGTTAAATTCCACACCGAAGCGCGCGAGAAGATGCTGCGCGGCGTCGATATTCTCGCCAATGCGGTGAAGGTGACGCTCGGCCCCAAGGGCCGCAACGTGGTGATCGACAAATCATTCGGCGCCCCGCGCATCACCAAGGACGGCGTCACCGTCGCCAAGGAGATCGAGCTCGAGGACAAGTTCGAGAACATGGGCGCGCAGATGGTGCGCGAAGTGGCGTCCAAGACCAACGACATCGCCGGCGACGGCACCACGACGGCGACCGTTCTTGCCCAGGCCATCGTCAAGGAAGGCGCCAAGGCGGTTGCCTCGGGCATGAACCCGATGGACCTGAAGCGCGGCATCGACAAGGCCGTGGAGGCGGTGGTGGCAGAGCTGAAGGCCAATGCCCGCGACGTGACCAGGAATGACGAGATCGCGCAGGTCGGCACCATCTCGGCCAACGGCGATGCCGAGATCGGCCGCTTCCTCGCCGAGGCGATGGAGAAGGTCGGCAATGAAGGGGTGATCACCGTCGAGGAGGCCAAGACCGCCGAGACCGAACTCGAAGTCGTGGAAGGCATGCAGTTCGACCGCGGCTATCTCAGCCCTTATTTCATCACCAATCAGGACAAGATGCGCGTCGAACTCGACGAGCCCTATGTGCTGATCCACGAGAAGAAGCTCTCCAACCTGCAGGCGCTGCTTCCGGCGCTGGAGGCGGTGGTGCAGTCGGGCAAGCCGCTGCTGATCATCGCCGAGGATGTCGAGGGCGAGGCGCTCGCCACGCTGGTGGTCAACAAGCTGCGCGGCGGCCTCAAGGTCGCTGCCGTCAAGGCGCCCGGCTTCGGCGACCGCCGCAAGGCCATGCTGGAGGACATCGCCATCCTCACCGGCGGCACGGCGATCTCGGAAGATCTCGGCATCAAACTGGAGAATGTGACGCTGGAGATGCTGGGCCGCGCCAAGAAGGTGGTGGTCGAGAAGGAGAACACCACCATCGTCGACGGTGTCGGCCGCAAGGAAGAGATTCAGGGCCGCGTCGCGCAGATCAAGGCGCAGATCGAGGAGACCACCTCGGACTATGACCGCGAGAAGCTGCAGGAGCGGCTGGCCAAGCTTGCCGGCGGCGTCGCGGTGATCCGCGTCGGCGGCTCGACCGAGGTCGAGGTCAAGGAGCGCAAGGACCGCGTCGACGATGCGCTCCATGCCACGCGCGCGGCCGTCGAGGAAGGCGTGCTGCCCGGAGGCGGCGTCGCGCTGCTTCGAGCCGCCAGGGCGCTCGATGCCGTCCAGACCGACAATCCCGACCAGAAGACCGGTGTCGAGATCGTGCGCCGCGCGATCGAAACGCCGGTGCGCCAGATCGCCGAGAATGCCGGCGCGGAAGGCTCGATCATCGTCGGCAAGCTGCGCGAGAAGAGCGAGTTCGGCTGGGGCTGGAATGCCCAGACCAACGAGTTCGGCGATCTCTATGGCCAGGGCGTGATCGACCCGGCCAAGGTGGTGCGCACGGCGCTGCAGGACGCAGCCTCCGTCGCCGGCCTGCTGGTGACCACCGAGGCGATGGTGGCCGAGAAACCGAAGAAAGAAGCCGCCACCCCGGCGATGCCCGCCGGCGCCGGCATGGATTTCTGAGCCCATGCATGACCGCCCGCTCCCCAGTTGGGGGCGGGCATCAGGACGAAATCGAGCGGAGGTAAACATGGATGCAATGGCTGGCCTTGGACCCCTGCCGGCGCCGACACATCAGGCGAAGGAGTTCCTGGCCTACGAAAACGAATGCCGCAGCGTGCTGCAGCCGCAACTGGCAGGGCTGCTCGACATGGCCGAAGCCGCCGGCTGGAACCGGCGCACCGCCGCCTCGGCGCTGATGTTCCTGGCGGCGCAGCAGGTGTCGGCGGCGGCTGCCGGCGGTTGAACCGGCGAGCGATGTTCGCCGCACAGAAGATGAAGGGCGTTGTTGTTTGGAGGTGGAGACGTGATCGCGGGCCGGTTGCGTGAATGCCTGAAAATACTGAGGTGGGGAGCGGCCGACCTCGCCGCCGAACTCGGCCGTCCGCAAGGAGAGATTGCGGCCTGGCTTGACGGCCGCAGCCGATCTCCATTTGCCGTCGCCGCCTGGCTCGAGGCGCTGGTGAAGGCACACAGGATGTTGCCGGCGCCAGGCCGGAGCATGCCGGCGCTGGACTCAGCCAAGATCGAGCCAGGCAAGATCGAGCCAGGCAAGATCGAGCCGGCCAACATCGGGCCGGCCAAGACCGGTCCTGCCACGATCGAAGTGTCCAGGTCGAACCGTGCGCGATCGGCGGTGCCCAACCGGCGGCTCAATCTTCCATACAAGATGTCCATGCACCGTGTCGGCGGCGGGCCGCGCTCTCCTGTGTCCGGTCCGCTGCAGGTGCCGCATAATCGAGAGGAGGCAAAAGCCATGAATCGCGGGCAGTTTGAAGAACCGGTCACCGTTCTGGTCGGAATGGGCTTTCCGGTTGCGATCGAGAATGTGATGGAAGCCTACGCCCTGTTGCAGGATTGGCCGGCCGCCGGCCGCAACGGCGCGCACGCCATTGCGCTCAACGCCTGCAAGGCCGGCATTGCCGGCGAGATCGACCCCGAAACCGTGCGGGCGACGCTGGTCACCTTCGCAAGGCGCAACGACATATTGGTGCAGGACATGGTTGCGCCGGCCGCGGCGCTGGGCGATGCGCCGCGCGCGGGCGAACTCGCGGGTTGACCATACGGCCGCCGCCCGGCTTTCGCGCCAGGCGGCGGGCACAGCCTTGATGGAACCAAGCGACGGCACGCAGGTTGAACCGGCGTCGGTTCCCTGATGCGAGGCCACGTCATGAGCATCCTGCAAAGCATGAAGAAAGCAGCCGAACAGGTTACCGGCGTTGCAAGGCCCGGCAGACGACAGACCGCCGATCTCGTCAGGCCGCGAAAACCGAATGAATTCAACAGGGATGATGGCCTGGTGCCCAACCACCCGTCCTGGCCGCTTGTCATCTATCGCGGCGCCGTGCGGCTGCCGCAAGACTTCGATCCCGCGGCCGTCATGGAGGAGCTTTTCGGCGCCAATGGCTGGGGCGACAGCTGGCGCGACGGCATCTACGACTACGTTCATTACCATTCGCGCATCCACGAAGTGCTCGGCGTCGCGCGCGGCACGGCCAAGGTCCAGTTTGGCGGCAAGAAGGGACGAACACTGGCGCTGAAGGCCGGCGATGTCGCGGTTCTTCCGGCCGGCACCGGACACCAGCGGATTTCGGCGTCCGAGGACTTCCTCGTGGTTGGCGCCTATCCCGCATCCGGCACCTACGACGAATGCACGACCGCCGCCGACCACGCCAAGGCGGTCGTGACGATCCCGAGGGTAGGCCGTCCGCGAAAGGACCCCGTCTATGGAAGCGAGGGGCCATTGCTGACGGCCTGGAAGAAAGACTGAGGCGGAAAGCCAGGAGAGCCGGCCGCGTGGCTACATTCGACAAGCTTGCGGCAAAGAAGTCCTAAGTGTTTGGCAAGCCGGGCGTGTATGTCCCGTTGATCAGGAACTACCGCTCCTCCACTATCCGCAAATAAGCCGCCGTCACGAACAGCACGATCAGCCCGAACAAGATCCTTCTCGCCCCCTCCGGCATCTGCAGGATGGTCAAGAGCGTCGTCAGCACGGTCAGGATGAGCGCGCCGATGATGGTGCCGGTATAGCCGCCGCGACCGCCGAAGATGGAGGTGCCGCCGATGACGGCGGCGGCGACCGAGGGCAGGACCAGGGGTTCGGCGAGCGAGAGCGATGGGGCTTTGATCAGGCCGATATAGAGCAGGCCGGTGATGCCGGCGAGCACGCTGGATATGACGTAGAGCGCGGTGATGACCTGCCAGTATTGCACGCCCGACAGCCGCGTTGCGCGCTCATTGTCGCCGACGGCGTAGAGCAGGCGGCCGAAGCCGGTGCGGGCGAGCGTGAAGACGATGAGGGCCGCCAGCGGGATAAACAGAAGCAACGCGTTAGGGAAGCCTGCCGTCACACCCGTGCCGAGCCAGGCGAGGAAGTCGGGGATTTTCGCGCCGGAGGCGATCACCGTGCGCTGGTAGACCTGCAGGCAGCCGGTGCCGATCAGGCTGGTGCCCAGCGTCATGATCAGCGGGTGGACGCGAAAGACGCCGACGCCGATGCCGTTGACGAGGCCGATCAGCACCGCCGGCATCATCGCCAGCAGGAAGGCCACCGCCGGATCCTGGTTGACGACTTGCGTCGCCATGATGAAGGCGCTCATCGTCGCCACCGTGCCGACCGACAGGTCGATGCCGCCGGTCAGCATGGTCATGGTCTGGCAGCCGGCGAGGATCGCCAGCGGAATGGCGAATTTGATGGTGTTGGCGATCCAGCGCTCGTTGACGATGCCGGGGCGCAGGATCTGCAGGATCACCACCAGGATGACGAGCAGGATAATCAGCGGGATCAGCGGCCGGTCGGCCATGAAGCGTTTTAGGCGGCGGCCGAAGGGGACGGGGGTGATTGCGGTGGTGCTCATGGGGTGGCTCGCGATAGAGTTGGCGCGATGCATCTTTCCCTTCTCCCCTTGTGGGAGAAGGTGGATCGGCGCGATAGCGCCGAGACGGATGAGGGGTGCTCCAGCGGAGTGAGACGTTGGCGTTCCCTGGAACACCCCTCATCCGTCTTGCCGCTGCGCGGCAATCCACCTTCCCCCACAAGGGGGGAAGGAAGAAGCGCATGCCGATGCACCCTCATCATTGCCGCCCCCGCATGGTAATAAACGCGCCGAACATAACCACGGCGACCATGATGGCGCCTTCGATGATGGCGGTGACGTTGGGGTCGATGGCGAGCAGGGTGAGATCCGTGCGCACCAGGCGCAGCACGAAGACGGCGACGATGGGGCCGAGCAGGCCGCCCTTGCCGCCGCCGAGCGCCACGCCGCCCAGCACCACCGCGGCGACGCTGGCCAAGAGATAGGGGCCGGGGATGGGCGCGCCGATGCCGGTGCTCATGGTCAGCGCCAGCCCGCCCATGGCTGCGAACAGACCCGACAGCGCATAGGCGACGATGCGGGTACGGGCGACCGGCACGCCTGAGCGGAACGCCGCCAGTTCGCTCGAGCCGATGGCGTAGATGGAGAGGCCAAGGCGCGAGCGCCTGAGCGGTATCCAGACGATGCAGAGGCAGACGATGAGCACCAGCAGCGCCTTGGGCAGCCAGGCGTCGATGGCGTCGGGCACGCCCGGTATCGGCACGGTGCCCGAGATCAGCGCCTTCAGCCATTCGGCGGCGCTTCCGCCCGGCGCGCCGAGCACCAGAAGGGCGGCACCTTGCAGCACGAACAGCATGGCGAGCGTCACCACGATGTCGGGCACGCGGGTGACGACGATCAGCATGCCGTTGACGGCGCCTAGCACGAGGCCCATGGCAAGCACGAAAGGCACCACGAACAGCGCGTATTCCTCGCTAGCGCCCGCCATCATCGAGGCGGCGGTGACGCTGGTCAGCGCCATCATCGCGGCGACCGACAGGTCGATGCCGCCGGCGATGACGACCACCGTCTGCGCGGCGACAGCGAAGGCATAGGGCAGAACGGCACGCGCCAGCGAGCCGAAGTCGCCACTGCCATAGCCCGGCTGGATCAGCTTGGTGACGATGAACAGCACGACGAGGAGAGCGAACAGGCCGGTGACCCAGCCCTGGCGACGCAGGAAATGGCTCATGGCGCCGCCTCCGGCGCATCGGAAGTGTTCGCGGTGGGGTCGGCCAAAATGCCGACGTCGGCCTTCACGCCGCGCGGCAGGCCGTAGGCGGCGCGCATCAACGCCGGTTCGTCGGCTTCCTCGACCGGGAAAATGTCGACCAGGCGGCCGCCGAAGATGACGATGACGCGGTCGCAGACGCGCTGCACCTCTTCGAGTTCCGAGGTGTAGAACAGCACCGACTTGCCGTTGCCGGCAAGCTGGCGCAGCAATTTATAGATCTCCTGCTTGGTGCCGACATCGATGCCGCGGGTCGGGTCGAAGCACAGGATGGTGCGGGCATCTGCCGCGATCCAGCGGGCGATGGTCACCTTCTGCTGGTTGCCACCGGACAGGCGCTGCACCTCGCCCTGCGCGCGGGTGTCGATCTGCAGCCGCTCGATGGCGCTGGCTACTTTTGTGCGCTCCCTGCGCATGTTGATCGGCCCCCAGTTGCGGAACGCAGCGCTAAAGGGCAGGGCGATGTTCTCGCGCACCGAGCGCTGCATGGCGAGCGCCTCTGCGCGGTCGCCCGGCACATAGGCGATGCCGGCGCGGATGGCATCGATCGGGTGCGAGAATTTTGCCGGCTGGCCGTCGACCTCGATGGTGCCACCGGATGGGCGGATCGAGCCGGCAAGGGCTGAGAACAGTTCGTCCTGGCCCTGGCCTTCGAGCGCCACGACGCCGGCGACTTCGCCATCTCCAAGATCGAAGGAGACATCGCTGAGCTTGGTGCCGACGCGCAGGTTACGCACGGTTATGCGCGGCCGGGAAGCGATGGGCGCCGCCTTTTCAGCAGCGCTGCGGGCGGCGACGTGGGTCTTGACGATGCGTGTGCCGAGCATCAGCTCGACGATCTTTTCCTCGACCCCCGGCACGATGTCGACAACGCCGACGGTCTCACCATCGCGCAGCACGGTGGCGCGGTCGCACAGGGCGGAGATTTCGACGAAGCGATGCGAGATGAAGATCACGGCGCGGCCCGAGTCGCCTTGGCGGCGCACGACTTCCAGCACCTTCTCGGCGAGGTTGGCGGGCAGCGCCGCCGTCATCTCGTCGAGCAGCAGCACGTCGGGCTCGACGGCGAGTGCCCGCGCCAGGTCGAGCACGCGCAGCACGGCCAGCGGGATGTCGCGCGCAGTATCGCGCAGGTCGAGGTCGGGAATGCCGAGTTCGCGCACCCAGGCGCGGAACGGCTCGACCGGCGTGCCGGTCAAACGCAGGTTGGACAGCACGTCGAGATCGGGGATCAGCGACGGCTCCTGGTAGACCGGCAACAGGCCGGCGCGGCGTCCGGCGGCCGGCGAACGGATGTCGCGCGCCTCGCCGCGGATCAGGATGCGCCCGGCATTGGCTTGGATCGCTCCCGTCAGGATCTTCACCAGCGTCGACTTGCCGGCGCCATTGGCGCCCATCAACGCATGCACCTCGCCCGGCAGCACGGACAGCGACGCGTTGCGAAGCGCGGCAACCGCGCCGTAATTCTTGGCGACGCCGGTGGCGTCGAGGAGAGGGCTGGTGGTCAAATGGTTGTCCGCATCAGAAATTCTCTTGCTGCGCTCTACGGCGCCCCCCTCTGTCCTGCCGGACATCTCCCCCTCAAGGGGGGAGATTGGCTGTCATCTCGGCTTTCGCCAATTTTCAACGTTGCAAGACGAGAGCCGGCGCCGGAACTGCCAATCTCCCCCCTTGAGGGGGAGATGTCCGGCAGGACAGAGGGGGGCGCCGTAGAGCGCTGACCTATCAAACCTTTGAATGGCGAGGACGGCAACGCCATCCTCGCCACGCAATCAAAATAGTGCTTACTCCCCCGGGCCCTTGCAAGCCACGATCTGCTCCTTCGTGTACGTCGTCCAGTCCGGGATCGAGATCGAGACTGGCCATTCGGGGCTGAGCGACGGGTCGGCGGCGGCCTTGAGCTTGGCCTTGCCTTCATCGGTCGCGTTGTCCCACAGTTGCGGGTCGACCAGCACGGTTTGCTGTGCCGGCTTCTTGCCGTCTAGGATCTGCAGCGCCAGCGTGACGCCAGCACCGCCGATCGAGCCGGGGTTGGTGACGGCAGCGCCGACGAGGTCCTTGACCGAGCTCAACTGGCCGACGAAGCCGGCATTGTCGGCGCCGACCACCGGCACCAGCGGGGCCTGCGATTCAACCAGCGCGTCGACGATGACGTTGTCGATGCCGGAGGTCCACACGCCGTTGAACGGCGTGCCGGTGGCCAGGAACGACAGCATCTGCTGCTTGGCCTGGTCCTGCTGCCAGCCGGTGAAGACTTCCTGCGCGACCTTCACGTCGGGGAATTCGGCCAGCGCCTTCTTGAAGCCCTTGTCGCGATCGGAATCGGCCGAAGCGCCGGCGGCGCCGCGCATGTAGAACACCTCGCCCTTGCCGCCCATCTGGCCGAACAGCCATTTGGCGCCGAGATAGGCATATTGTTCCTGATTGTTGGAGATGATGTAGGCCGACGGCTCGGTGACCGCCTGGTCGACGGCGACGACGACGATGCCGGCCGTGGTGGCTTCCTCGAGGCCTGCCTTGATGCCGGCCGGATCGGCGGGGTTGACGACGATGGCGTCGACCTTGGCGCTGATCAGGTTGCGGATGTCTTCCAACTGGCCGGCGGCATCGGTGTTGCGGTGGGCGATGTTGAGCTTGGCGACCTCGCCGGACGCCAGCGCCTGCGCCTTCATGGCACAGACCATCTCCTCGCGCCAGCCATTGCCCTGCACGGTGTTGGAGATGCCGATCGTGTATTTGCCGGCGGCGGCAGAGACGCCTACCGAGGTCAGCAAGGCGGCACCCGCAAGGAGCGGGACCCGGATTTTTTTCATTTCAGACTTCCTCCACATTGTTTTTCAGTTCCAGTTCAACCCGTTGAAGCACGCCGCTGACAAAGTGAGTCAGACGGTGTGCTCCAATTCACTTGACGAAAGGACGCAGCACGTCGCGGGCGAGCAGAAAGCCCCGCTTCACCTGGTCGTCGCTGCCTTCAAATCGCCTGTCCTCATGTTCGATGATGACGGATCCGTCATAGCCGGCGCGGTAGAGGCCGGAGAAGAAGCCGCTCCAGTCGACATCGCCCAGCCCCGGCATGCGCGGCACCTGCCAGCCTATGCCGGCGGAGAGAATTCCGCGCTCGTACAAACCATCACGATCAATCATCAGGTCCTTGGCGTGGACATGCAGCATGTAGGGGCCGAATTCTCTGATGAAGCGGGCCTGATCGATCATCTGCCAGACGAGATGCGAAGGGTCGAAATTCATGCCGACCTCGCCGCCCCAGGCTTCCAGGATGCGGCGCCAGACCTGTGGCGAATAGGCGATGTTGTGCCCGCCCGGCCATTCGTCATAGCTGAAGATCATCGGGCAGTTCTCGAAGGCAAGCTTGACGCCGTGGCCGCGTGCAAACGCGACGATTTCGGGCCAGACTTTCAGCGCATCCTGCCAGTTGACGTCGACGGTCTTCGAGGCATCGCCGCCGCAGAAGGTGTTGACCACGGGAACGCCCATATTGGCGGCCAGCACGATCACCTTCTTGAGATGGCCAATGACCGCCTCGCGATGCGCGGCATCCGGATGCAGCGGGTTGGGATAGTAGCCGAGGCCGGAGACCGTGAGGTTCTTTTCGGCCAGCGAGGCGACGATCTCCTTGGCCTGCGCGGGCGAGGTGGAAGCCGCGTCGATATGGCTGGTGCCGGCATAGCGGCGGGTCGCGCCGGACGCTTTCGGCCAGCAGGCGATTTCCAGCGCCTCGAAGCCGGCCTGATTTGCCCAGCCGGCGACCTCGCCGAGCGGCGTCTGCGCAAACGGTGCGGTGAGCAGTCCAAGTTTCATAGTGCCTCCCAACCCTATAATGCCGATTGTTTGGATCGCTTCAACCTCGCGACCTCATCTTGTTCAAGACTGTGCCTGACAGTGGCCATCGGATCGTCCGAAAGCAGATCATCAAGCGCTGACGTAACGGCCGCGCGAAACGTCTCGTTCGCGGCAAGGCCGGGGGCGAAAATCGTGTCGATGGCCAGAATGCCTGAAGCCAGCGCTGGTGCATCTCGGCCGACCGTGTCGGCGATCCCAGCGACCTTGCCGGCATAGGGGTCCGACACCGGCCAGCGTTTGCCGAACCGGGTTGAGGCCTGGATCAGATAAGCCATCCAGCCGGCGACCGGCACCGACAGCAGGCCGATGCCGGCGCCCTGGCGCAAGCGGTCGCGGATCGGGTTGAGCAGGCGCTGGACGATTTTCTGCGAGCCATCGGTGGCGATCTGGTGGTTGCGGTGGCGGATCGCGGTGTTCTGCAGCCGGCCGAGACTTTGCTCGACATAGGCGAGGGGCAGGACGCCGGGCACCGGCGTCAACGTCGGCAGCGTTTCTTGCACCAGCATGCGCCGCACAAAAGCCGCGAGCAGCGGGTCGGCGACGGCATCGAAAGTGTGTTCCAGCCCGGCCAGAACGCCCAGCGTGGCGAGTGTCGTCTGGGCGCCGTTCAGCACCCGCATCTTGAGATGCTCGAAGGGAGTGACATCGTCGACGAAGGTGGCGCCGACCAGATCCCAGCGCGGCACGCGGCCGGCGAATTTTTGTTCGATCACCCATTGCCGAAATGGCTCGCCGACCGCGACCGCGGCGTCGCGGTAGCCGAACCATTGCTCGACGCTGTCGAGGTCATCGCGCGTCACCGCCGGCGCGATGCGGTCGACCATGGCGCAGGGGAAGGCGGCGTTGGCCGCTATCCAGTCGGCCAGCCCTTTGCCGCGCCGCTCGGCGAAAGTCCGCACGACTTTTTCCAGTATGACGCCGTTGGTCGGGATGTTGTCGCAAGACAGCAGCGTCAGCGACCGGCCATGGGTCGCCCGGCGTAACTCAAGCGTCCGTGCGATGATGCCGGGCACGCTCCTCGGTGTCTCGGGGTTGGCGAGGTCATGAACGATGTCGGGATGGCCGAGATCGAGTTCGCCGCTCGACGGAATGTGGCAGTAGCCCTTTTCGGTCACCGTCATCGTCACCAGTTCGATGTCGGGCGAGGCGAGCACGTCGAGCGCCGGTTCTGCACTCTCCTGGCTGTCGACCACCTTGACGATGCTGCCGATGATGCGCGCCTCGACATGGCTATTCTCGCGGATCAGCCTGGTATAGAGGCCGCTCTGCCGGCCGAGCGTGGCGGCGAGGCCGGGCGGGCGGATGTTGATACCGACCACGCCCCAGCGGTCGAACTGCAGCGACAGCAGGTCATCGGTATATTCGGCCTGGTGGCAGCGGTGGAACGCACCGACACCGAGATGCGCCATCCCCGGGGCGAGGGCCGCGCGGTCATAGGCCGGTGTCTGGACCGACACAGGCAAGCGGTCGAGCAGCGCCGGACCCAATGTCTCGGGTGAAGCGTTCACCGGTTGGCCCCGATCACGGACTGTTCCTGGTCGATCACGGCGCCGGTCATCGGTCCGGCCGCGTCGGACAGCAGGAAAACTGCGAGGTTGGCGATGTCGTTCGGCGTCAACAGCCTGCCGAAAGGCTGTGCGGCGTTGGCGGCGTCGAGCCAGCCCGGGCCGTTGCCCAAAATTTCGGATTGCATGACGCGTTCGGCCGGCGTGTCGGTCCAGCCGACATTGATGCCGTTGACGCGGATGCGGTCGAAACGGTGGGCGTTGGCGGCGTTCTTGGTCAGCGTCGCCAGCGCGCCCTTGGTGGCGGAATAGACCGCAAGCTCGGGCGAGCCGCAATGGGCGTTGATCGAGAGAATATTGACGATCGAGCCACCTTGGCCGCGCTTCTTCATGTCGGCGATGGCAGCCTGCATCAGGAAGAATGGTGCCCGCGCGTTGACGGCGAACAGCGAGGCCCAGTCGTCGAGGCTGGCATCGAGGAAGGAGGCACGGTCGGTCAGGCCGGCGGCGTTGACCAGGCCATCGATGCGGCCGAAGCGCTCGATACAGGCTCGCGCCAGAAGGGCGGGGGTTGCCGGGTCTCCGAGGTCTGCGGCGACGAAGATGGTCGGCGTGCCGGTAGCCGACAGTTCCGCCGCCACGGCGTCGCCGCGTTTGCCATCGCGCCCGGTGATCAGCAGCCCGCCGGCGCCGGCGCGCGCCAGCGCCTGCGCGATCGCGCGGCCAATGCCTTGCGTCGCGCCGGTGACCAGCATGACTTTGCCTTGAAGATGAAGCTCCATTCCTCCTCCCGGAACAAAGTTTCTATTTTCTGAAATATGGAACGGTAATTCCCGATAGTCAATTGTGCCAGCGGAGCCTCATGTGCCGCGGCGCGCGGCGACCCCTTGGACCAGTGCCATGCCGACCGCCAATGAGGCCGCCAGCGAGCGAAAGCCGGCGAAGTCGGATTCCACCACTTCCAGCCAACTGTCCGACAGCCGGATCAACGGGCTGAAGGTGCTGTCGGTGATGGTGACGATGCGGGCCTTGCGCTCATGCGCCACCGCGACGAGGTCCGGGGTGATCGAATTGTAGGGGCTGAAGGAGACGGCCAGCACCGCGTCGCGCGCGCCGATGCAGCCGACCTGGTCGAGTGCCGAAGAGCCAACATTGTCGACCAGCACATTGCGCACACCCTGTTGCGACAAGGTCAGCGACAGATAGGTGGTGACAGGGAAGGCGCGCTTGGAGCCGATGACGTAGATGAGGTCGGCACCAGCCAGCAGCGCTACCATCTTTTCGAAGCTCTCGACGTCGAAGCCGGCCTCGATGCGGCCAAGCGAGGCCTGCGAGGCGCCCACCATGCCGTGCAGGAAACGCAGATTGGCGTTGGCCTCCGTCTTTTCCTGGCCACGCCCTTCGGGCCAGGATCCCTTGACGTGGTCCTTGAACAGGCCCTGGAAATCGGAAAAGCCGGCGTAACCGAAGATCTGGGCAAAGCGGACCAGCGTCGAGGGCTGCACGCCGGCCTGGGCGGCCACCTGCGCGATGGTGCCGAGCGCGACGTCGCTCGGATGCTGCCACAGGAAGATCGCCACCTGGCGCAGCCGTTTGGGAAAATGCACCGTGCCCGACGACAGCACCGCACGCAGTTCCTCATAGGTCCGTGGCTGGATATAGCCCAACGCCGCCAGTGAGCGGCCCCGCTTGCGCGTCGCCGCCTCGTCGGCAATGGACCGTCCCGATGATTTGCGCGCCCCGCTCATGTTTTCAGGCTAGCGCGATACGATCGTTTTACAATATGGAAATTGGAATTGGCGTTCGACGGTGAGTCAGGAGAATGATGCTATCGGTCAAAGGTGGCGCTCTACGGCGCCCCCCCTCTGTCCTGCCGGACATCTCCCCCTCAAGTGGGGAGATTGTAGGTCATCTCTGCTTTCGCCAATCGCCAGCGTTGCAAGAAAGGCGCCGCAGTCGACGCTGCCAATCCCCCCCTGGAGAGGGAGATGTCCGGCAGGACAGAGGGGGGCGCCATAGAACTCGACGGTGGGTGCTGGCGCGATATCGGGCCTCAGCCTTAAATCAGCTCGGAGGAGATAGACATGGTCTACGCAACATCGGACGGATCGGCGGGCAAGCGCCTGCGGGTTGGCATGGTCGGCGGCGGCCGCAACGCCTTCATCGGCGCGGTGCACCGGCTCGCCATGCGCCTCGACGACCAGATCGCGCTGGTCGCCGGCGCGCTGTCTTCCGATCCGGAGAACGCCGCCGCCTCTGCCGCCGAGATCGGCATCGCGCCGGAGCGTAGCTATGCTGACTACCATGCCATGGCCAAGGCCGAGGCGGCGCGGCCGGATGGCATAGAGGCCGTCGTCATCGTCACGCCCAACCATCTGCACGCGCCGATCGCCGCTGCCTTCCTCGAAGCCGGCATCGACGTGATCTGCGACAAGCCGCTATCGACGACGCTTGACGACGCCGAGGCGCTGGTAGCGTTGGCGAAGGCGAAGAAGCGCCGCTTCGTCGTCACGCTCAACAACACCGGCTACGCCATGGTGCGCCAGGCGCGCGAGATGGCGGCGGCGGGCGAGCTTGGCCGGATCGTGTCGGTGCACGGCGCCTATATCCAGGACTGGCTGACGAAGCCGATCGACGCCGAGGGCCAGAAGCAGGCGGAATGGCGCACCGATCCGGCGCGGGCAGGGCAGTCGGCGGTGCTGGCGGACATCGGCGTGCATGCCTTCAATCTGGCGAGCTATATCTCGGGTTGCGAGGCCGAGACGGTGTCGGCCGATCTGTTCACCGCCGTGCCGGGGCGCCGGCTCGACGACAATGCGCATGTGCTGGTGCGCTGGACCGGCGGGGCACGCGGCACGATCCTGGCCAGCCAGACGTCACCAGGCCACTACAATGACCTCTCCGTGCGCATCTATGGCGACAGCGCCGGCCTCGAATGGTCTGGAAGCCGGCCGGAGGAATTGCGCTTCTCCAGATATGGCGAGGAAACCCGCACGCTGGTGCGCGGCGGCCATGGCTCGACCGAGGAGAGCCGGCGCGTTTCGCGCATGCCGGCGGCGCACCCGGAAGGCTATATCGAGGCCTTCGCCAATTTCTACCGTGATGCCGCCGACATCATCCGCGCGCATCGGTCGGGTGGAGTGGTCGATGCGGCACGCGCGGCGCAGGTGCCCGATGTGGTCGATGGCGCGCGCGGGGTGAAATTCGTCGCCGCGGCGGTG
This sequence comes from Mesorhizobium sp. LNHC232B00, assembly GCF_000502435.1. Lineage (NCBI taxonomy): Bacteria > Pseudomonadati > Pseudomonadota > Alphaproteobacteria > Hyphomicrobiales > Phyllobacteriaceae > Mesorhizobium > Mesorhizobium sp. LNHC232B00. The sequence continues at coordinate 52,279 of NZ_AYWP01000029.1, read as the reverse complement.
GAATCGAACGCGGCGGGTGGAGCGTGGACGGCGGCGCGGTTCGAGGAATGACAGTCGATCTCCCCCCTTGAGGGGGAGATGCCCGGCAGGGCAGAGGGGGGCGCGAAGGAACGCCAGCCTTTCCGCATGGTCCGCTTTTACGCCAATCCCGACGGACACGGCTGATTTGGCCGAGAGGTTGGCGGGACAGCGCCCCCCTCTGGCCTGCCGGCCATCTCCCCCACAAGGAGGGAGATCACCAGATTCCCAGCCGCTCGGCCAGATCCGATAGCATCGGACGCTGCCCGACAAGCATCTTGACCTCGGCCTCAGGCAGGCTGAACCAGCCCGCTCTGTCGACCTCCGGGAATTCCTTCATCGATCCCGACCGCGGCGGCCATTCCATGGTGAAGCTGTTGCTCTTGATGGCGGCCACGTCGATCTCCGCCCTGGCCTCCACCGACCAGGCGCTGACGATCTTGCCGCCCGGCTGCTTGTAGTCGCCGAGGCGCTCGAAAGCGCCATCGACCTTGATGCCGATCTCTTCCTCGGTCTCGCGTTGTGCCGCCACAAGCTCGTCCTCATTCTCGTCGACAAGGCCTTTCGGGATCGACCAGGCGCCTTCGTCCTTCCTGGCCCAGAACGGGCCGCCGGGATGAACCAGCAGCACGCTGATGTCACCATCGCTTCGGCGATAGATCAGCAGGCCGGCACTGCGTTTTGCCATTTTGCGTGTCCATTCGTGACGCTGATACGAGGTGGCCAATTGCCGGTCGATCATGGATACCAACCCTTGCATCGGCAAATTGCGACGCTATGTCAAACACGCCCGCATTGCACCTCATGTGCGAGTCCGGCAATCTGAAGTATCACTTTGGGGCGGCGTCGAAGGTCAGGTAAGGCGTCCGAATGCAACTGGGTCTGATCGGCTACTACAGCGACTTCGTGGTCTATCCGCTGGTGATCGCCATATTGGGAATAGCCGGGTTGATCGAGGCCGGCGAGGAGAGTGCGCCGGAGTGGATCGGCATGGTCATCTTCTGTCTCGGCCTGTGGACGCTGATCGAATACGTCCTTCATCGCTTTGTCCTTCATCACATTCCCTACATCAGGGATCTGCACGACCGTCATCATGTCGAGGAGCGCAGTTCGGTGGGTACGCCGACCTGGCTCAGTCTGGGTGTGCATGCGCTGGTCGCCTTCCTGCCGGTGTGGATGGCCTTCGGTTTCGCGACCGCGAGCGCGGTCAGTTGCGGCCTGATGCTGGGCTATCTCTGGTACATCAGCGTCCACCACATGATCCATCACTGGCATCCCAGACATCCCAGTTATCTCTACACGCTCAAGCGCCGCCACGCAGTGCATCATCACATCGACGATACCGCCAATTTCGGCGTGACGTCGATATTCTGGGATCGGGTTTTCGGCACGGCGCAGCTCTGAGGGCCTGGGTGTATCTCGATCCCGGCAGGTCGGGCATCATTGTCATAGCGGCCGGCCCGAGATAGCCTGCCCCGAGATAGCCTGCATCGATGTGCTGGGACCGGGGGGCGTGACGGGAATGCTTCTGCCATTCTTGTATTGGCCTGCATCTCATCGCCTTGGCAGGCTGAAATGGGTTGCTCTTTTCGCGCCGTTCATCCTGTTGTCCGGCTACATCGCCTATGGCTTTGTCGGCATCCAGATCGACTCACCGCTCTCCGCCCTCAGGCACTTTGCCGCGTTCCCGAACTGTGCAGCGGCTCGCGCCGTCGGTCTTGCCCCCGCGCGCAGTGGGCAGCCCGGATATTGGCCGACGCATGATGCCGACAAGGACGGCATCGCTTGCGAGCCTTGGCACGGGGAAAGCGCCAGCGGCGTCAAGGTGCATCGCTATTGGCGCAGCGGCAGGTAGTTCTCACAGTTCCTTTTCCGCCAGCTCCCTGAATTCGTCGGGCACCGAGCGCGCCGCTTCGAGCGCCACCGTGCCGTAACCGACGGCCTGTTTGCCGAAGCGCTCGCGGATATTGTCGATGGCGCGGTCGGCGCCGAAGCGCGCCAGACCTTTTGCCGTGCCCGGCCGGTGCTTTTCGTCGGCAAGGCCGAGCGGCAGTTCGAGCTGCAGCTCGGCACTTTCCCAGAGATGCGAGACCGAGATCGCCAGCAGCGAGATCGTTCTTTCATGCGGATTGTCGGCGAGCACGCTGCGCACCAGATCGCCTGCGATTTCGGCCAGCATCGTGGTCGCCGAGATCGGCTGGTCGAGCGTGGTCGAGCGGGTGACGGCGCTGAGATCGGCAAAGCGCACACGCACGGTCACCGTGCGGCCGGGCCGCGCCTTGGCGCGCAGCCGGCTGGCGACGCGGTCGGCCAGATGCAGCAAGGTGGGCACGATGACCTGCGCCACCGCTGGCTTGCGGCCAAGTGCCGACTGGGCGCCGGCCGAGTGCGCCCGGCGCTTCGTCTCCAGCTTCCTCGGGTCGCGGTTCCACGACAAAGCCGAGAGCTTTTCGCCGGCGGCGGGACCGAGCAGCCGCGTCAGCGCGCCGCTGTGCGTCCTGGCCAGCTGGCCTATGGTCTCGACGCCGATTTCGGCGAGCCGCGCCCTTGTCGCCGGGCCGACGCCCCACATCAGGCCGACCGGCAAATCGTGCAGGAAGGCAAGCTCGGTGCCGGGCTCAACCACCACCAATCCGTCGGGCTTGGCGACCTGCGAGGCGATCTTGGCCAGATGCTTGGTGCGCGCGACGCCGATCGAGATCGGCAGTCCGAGTTCGGCCCGCACACGGCGACGGATGGTTGCGGCGATCTCTTGCGGTGAGCCGAACAGGTGCGTGCAGCCGGCGACATCGGCGAAGGCCTCGTCGATGGAGATGCGCTCGACCAGCGGCGTAAAATCGTCGAGCACCTTGATCGCCGCGTCGCCAAGCCGCTGGTAGTGGCTGAAATTGCCGCCGACGAAGATCAGCTGCGGGCAGAGCTCGCGCGCCTTGCGCCCCGGCATGCCGCCGCGCACGCCGAAGGCACGCGCCTCATAGGAGGCGGCGAGCACGACGCCGCCGCCGACCGCGATCGGCTTGCCGCGCAGCGATGGGTCGAGCAACTGCTCGACCGAGGCATAGAAGGCATCGAGATCGGCATGCAGGATGGTGGCTGTCGTTTCCATCCCGACCGCTCATCCGCAGTTGCTGATAGATGCGAACACATAGAGAACAAATGATGTACGACTGTCAAGCCGTGGCGTAGCTTAACAGATATTCGCCGGCTGTAGCCGAGGCTGGTAAGGTCTCATTTGCCATCGGAAGACTGCGTATCCGCCTAAACGATATGCTCCACCCGCAGCGCCGCCTTCATCCGTTCCAGCGCCGGCTCGCCGCCGGCCGCCAACTCGTCGGCGATGCGGGCGAGATGATCGTCGGCCTTGCGGTGCCTGCTGCCCCAGGCGCCGAGCGTGGCCAGCACCGGTAAAAGATCGATGCCGGCCTCGGTCAGCCGGTAGATCGCCTTCAGCCTGTGGGTCGGGTCATCGCTGCGGGTGAGAATGCCTTCGTCTTGAAGCGTCTGCAGCCGCTCGGCAAGGGTGCGTGAGGAGATGCCTTCGTCGGATTGCAGGAACTCGCGAAAGTGCTTTTTCCCGGCGAAGATCAGATCGCGGATGATGAGCAGCGTCCAGCGGTCGCCGAGCAGTTCCAGCGACAGGTTGATCGGGCACCCGGATCTTTCACGCGTCGACATCTCTATGGTTCCATTTTTAAATCACTTTACTATTGACATCATTTTTCTCGAACGTCAATAGTTCCAAATGTAAACCAATCAATGCCGAAGGATTGGCCGAGCACGCGGCCGCGATCGGCACAGCCGGAGAACGATGATGAAAAAGCTGATCCTTCAGATGCAGATGTCGGTCGATGGCTATGTCGGCGCCAATGCGGATCATCGCTGGCAACTCTGGGAGTGGGGCGACGACAATGGCTGGGACGAGGAGCTGAAGCGCGATTTCAACACCGTCTTTGCCGGTATCGACACCATCCTGCTCAGCCGCAAGATGGCCGAGGAGGGGTACCTGACCCACTGGGGCAATGCGGCGAAGAAATATCCCGACGATCCGTTCTACGCCTTCGCCCGCCGTATCGTCGAAGCACGGAAAGTGGTGCCGAGCGACAGGTTGAAAACCTCGCGGTGGGAACGCACGACGGTGGTGAGCGGCGACCTGCCGCGCGAAGTCAAGGCGCTGAAAGCGGGCGAGGGCACCGACATCGCCGTCTTCGGCGGCGCCGGCTTCGCCTCCGCGCTGATCGCGGCGGGACTGGTCGACGAGCTCCAGCTGTTCGTCAATCCGGCGGCGCTGGGCGCCGGCCGCCGCATTTTCGACCAGGGCGGCTTCCGGAACCTTCGGCTGCTCGGTTCGAATGCCTATGCCTGCGGCATGGTGGTCAACCGCTACGCGCCGAGCGGCTGAGCCTCGCATCGATAAAAAGACGTTTGGGCAGAATCCTTTGCCCGGGTCTCTTCGTCTTCAAGCTGCGGTTGCCGGGATGGCAGCAGCGGCAATCAAGACGGAGAAAAGCTGATGATCCTGGTGACGGGTGCCACGGGCCTGAACGGAAAAGCGATCGTGCGCGAGTTCGCGCGGCAGAAGCATGCGGTGCGGGCGCTGGTCCGCGATCTGAACCGGGCATCGGCTTCAGGACTGGGCGATCTGGCCGGCGTCGACCTGGTCGAGGGCGACATGCGCCGGGCGGAAACGCTTGGCGCTGCGCTCGACGGCGTCGATCGCGTGCTGATGATTTCGACCGCGGGCGACGACATGACCGAGACGCAGTGTCGTTTCATCGATGCCTGCAGAACGGCCGGCGTCGGGCATGTGGTGAAGTTCTCCGGCAGGGAGTCCAACATCGGCTACGACGCGACGAAGTTCCGCTTCACGCGCATGCATGAAGAGGTCGAGCGCTATCTGGAAGCGACCGGCATAGCGTGGACGCATCTGCGTCCCAGTCAGTTCATGCAGGTCTATCTGCGCGACGCGCCGACCATCGCCGCCGAGGGCGCCTTCCATCTCGCGCTCGGCGAAACCGAGCTGTCGCCGGTCGATGTCGAGGACATCGCCAAGGTGGCTTTTCGCCTGCTGCGCGATGGCGGCCATGCAGGCGAGAGCCTCGACATGACCGGACCCGAGGCGCTGACCATGACCGACATCGCCGCGCGAATATCGCAGGCGACCGGCAAGCCGGTCCGCTATGTCGACGTGAGCCCGGAACAGCGGCGGCGCAACCTGCTGGCCGCCGGCATTCCGGCCAGTTTCGCCGATGCGCTGGACGAGCAACTGGCCGAGCGGCGGCGGCGGCCGAAATCGCGGGTGCACCTGGCGACGCATGAGATGTTCGGCGTCAAGCCGACGCCGTTCGTAGAGTTCGCCCGGCGCCACGCGGCGGCGTTTGGCGGCGCGGCCTGAGCGCTCTCCCGAAAAAGCGAGCGCTGTGACGTATCCTTTTTGCCCGCTCGTCCGTCCTTGGCTTTGGAGGGTCGCGGGACCCGCGATTCATAACCCGGAGGCTATTATGGCGAGCACTGAGAGTGAGGCAAACAGGAACCATTATGCGGCGTTCGTCGCCAATGCCGGCAAGCTGACCAGCCCTCAGGCGATCATTGATTTCAACGACACTCACTGGCCGGCGCTGACCGGCGAACCGGGCGGCGTCGACTATATCGAGGTGGATGCCGGCGGCGTGCCGGCGCTATGGATCGTGCCGAAGGGCGCCGACGCGGAGCGGGCGCTGTTTTACGCGCATGGCGGCGGCTTCGTCGGCGGCTCGATCTATACGCACCGCAAATTGGCCGGGCATCTGGCCAAGGCGATCGGCTGCCGCGCGCTGCTCTATGATTATCCGTTGGCACACCAGGCGAAGCATCCGGCCCAGCTCGAAGCAGCGATGACTGCCTGGAACTGGCTCACCGACGAGGGCTTCGACCCCGGACGGATCGTCATCGCCGGCGATTCCTGCGGCGCGGTGCTGAGCTATGGCGTCCTGCAGCGGCTGCGTGCGCAGGGGAGGCCGCTGCCCGTCGCCACCCTGATCATCTCCGGCTGGTTCGACATGGCGCTGACCGCCGCCAGCTACGAGACCAACCGCGACAAGGACCCCGCCTTCGCCAAGGCCGGTGTCGACTGGCTGGTGGCCAATTTCATCGGCGATGCCGACCGGCGCGATCCCGAGGTCAGCCCGCTCTATGCCGATCTCTCCGGCTTTCCGCCTGTCTACCTGCAGGCCGGCGCCGACGAGACGCTGGTCGATGAGAGCCGCATGTTCGCCGAGCGTGCCGGCCAGGCCGGCGTCGAGACGCGGCTCGATGTCTTTGACGACATGCTGCACTCGTTCCAGATGATGGCGGGCCGAGCGCCCGAAGCCGATGACGCGATCGCCCGCCTCGCCGCATGGGTGCGGCCGAAGCTTGGGCTGCCGGATGCCGGTGATGTTGCCGCCGGCGCGAAGGCGGCCTGATCATGCGCCGGCTGATCGTGTCCAGCTTCGTCTCCCTGGACGGTGTCATCGAAGGGCCGATGGGGTGGGCCTCGCCCTTCTTCGACGAGCAGAACCAGGCGCATGCCTTGCAGGCGTTGTCCGGCGTCGAGTTCTTCCTGGTCGGCCGCGTCACCTACGAGATGTTTTCGGCGCGCTGGCCCGATCTCAAGGGTCCGTATATGGACCGCATCAACGGCTTGAAGAAGCTGGTCGCGTCGAAGACGCTCAAGACGGTGGGATGGAATGCCACGCTGCTTGAGGGCGACGTCGCGCAGGCGCTCGCCGCGCTCAAGCGGCAACCGGGCGGCGACATCCTGAAATATGGGGTGTCGCAGCTCGACAAAACGCTGGTTTCCGCCGGGCTGGTCGATGAGTATCATCTGTCGATCGTGCCGACCCGCGTCGGGCACGGCAAGCGCGCCTTCGACGATGTCGGTTCCATCGACCTCGATCTCGTCGGCACGCACCGTTTCGACAATGGCGTGGTGACGCTAACCTACGTGCCGCGATGAACCAGCAGATCCGCAGATCTCGTGACACCGCGCAGGGGATGAGGCCAAGGCTCAATCCCGAAGGCCTGTTCGACTTGCGCTATGCCGCCTTCCTGGAGACGGTCTCGCATCTGCGCGTGCGGCTGCATCGTTACTGCGCGCGCATGACCGGCTCGGCGCTCGATGGCGAGGACGTCATGCAGGAGGCTCTGTTCGAGGCCTATCGCAAGATCGAGTTGCTCGACGACATGCTGGCGTTGCGGCCCTGGCTGTTTCGCATCGCCCATAACAGGTGCATCGATTTCATCAGGGGCCGCCGCACGCGAATGCTGGCCGAGGCCGGCTACGCCGGCGACGATATCGTGCTGCCGGTCGAGCCTGCCGGGCGGGGTGCCGGCCGCGCTATCGAGCGGCTGGTCGTGCATCTGCCACCGAAGGAGCGCGCCTGCGTGCTGCTCAAGGATGTCTTCGACCATTCGCTGGAGGAGATCGCCGAGCTCGTCGGCTCGACGACAGGCGGCGTCAAGTCGGCGCTCAACCGCGGCCGCGCCAAGCTCGCTGCCTTGCCGGCGCAACCGGTCGCGGCGCCCGCATATGATCCCGAACTGGCGCGGCTGCTCGGCCGCTACGTCGAACTCTTCAATGTCAGGGACTGGGACGGGGTACGCGCGCTGACCAGCGCCGATGCGCGCCTGCGCGTCTCGGATTGCTACAACGGCCTGCTCTCCGACTCGCCCTATTTCGTCGAGTATGAGCGCGCGGAACTTCCCTGGCGCATGCGGCAGGGTGCGATCGGCGCCGAGATCGTGCTGGTCGTCGACAGGCTGTATGGCGATGTCTGGCGGCCTGCCCATCTGGTGCGGATCCATGCCGCCGGCGGAGTGATCGACCGCATCGCCGACTATTATGCGTGTCCGTGGATCCTGGAGATGGTGTTCGAGGACGGTTGACGGATTTGTCTCACTCTGTCCTATTTCACCGAGTCCGCGGCGGTCAGAATGACATCGGCCACTTCGCGCGGTTTGGAGAGCATGAGAACGTGGCTGGTCGCAAGCTCGGTCACCTCAGCGCCAATCGCCTTGGCCATCGCAGCTTCAGCAACCGGCGGTATCATGCCGTCTTGGCTGGCGACAATGTAGAAGCTCGGCTTGCTCTCGTAGGCGGCGGCAGCGAGCTTCTCGTCGAAAATACCGGCAAAGGGCGGACTTTGCGTGGCTGCGATCAGGCTGATTTCCTGCGGTGGCAGGTCCTGCGCGAAATATTTGGCGACGCCTTCGGCGCTTAGCCTGACATAGCCGCCGCTGTCGGGTTGCAGGGCGCTTGCCCAGGGTAGCGGCGGCTGACCCTTGCCAAGATCGTTCACAGACAAGCCCTTTGGCGGTGCGAAAGCGGCGACGTAGACCAGCGCCTTGAGCTTGTCGTCCACGCCCGCCTGACTGATGACGACGCCGCCCCAGGAATGGCCGACGGGGATGACTGGCCCCGGCTGGGCATCGATGACGCGCCTGGTTGCGTCGACATCGGCGGCAAGCGAGCTCAGCGGATTTTGAACCGCCACTACATTGAGCCCCTTGGCCTCCAGCAAGGGGATGACCTTGCTCCAGCTCGAGCCGTCGGCAAAGGCGCCATGCACCAGTACGACGGTTTTTTTTTCGGCCCGCCGGCGGCCGAAGCCGGCGCGGCCATCGCCATGAGGACGGCGGTTCCCGAAATAAGAAAATGCGACAACGACATCGAATGGCTTCCCTTTTGTCATGACAGCCGCATTGCCGGGAACAACCCCTCGGCTTGGTTTCATGCGATCGGTTTCAGCAAGCCCGAAGTGGTCGCGCCAGGCGGTCGTTATCTGGAGAGGAAATCGGTGATGAGCTTGACCGTGGCGTCCGGGTTTTCCTCCATGATCCAGTGGCCGGATGTGGGCACGACGGCTCCCGTTACATCAGCCGCGACAAACCGCAGGACGTCTGCCTGTGTCGTGCCGGCCGATTTCTCCGCGCCGACTGCCAGCACCGGCATGGGCAATTTGCCGGTGGTGGAAAGCATTGCCTGGTTGTCGATGGCATCTTGGTCGAATGCCTTGAACTGTTCGAAGGCGTCATGCATGGCATGCGGCCGTGCATAGAGTTTTGCATAGTGGACGCGCGTTGCCTCGTCGATGTTCTTCGGGTCGGCCGAAAGTTCGTTGTAGAAGCGGTCGAGGTAGATGCGCTCGCGGCCAGCGACCAGACGCTCCATGTCGGGGCCCCGGAAGTTGAAGTGCCAGAGCAACGGGCTTTGCTTGATCTTGTCCCAGTCACCTATGCCCGGCAGCGGTGCGTCGATGACAACCCATTTCGTGATGCGCTTCGGATACTGCGCGGCCAGCGCATAGCCGACCATGTTGCCGATATCGTGTGTCACCAGGTCGGCCTTGTCGATCTTCAGCGCATCCATCACGCCGGCGATGTCGACCGCCTGGTTCTTCTTGGTGTAGCCGCTGTCCGGATGCGCCGAGAGGCCCATGCCGCGCAAGTCCGGCACAATCACCGTGTGATCCTTCATCAGCTTCATCGCGGCAGGCGCCCACATGTCGCCGGTATCGCCGAAGCCGTGCAGCAGCACGACCGCGGGCCCTTGCCCGCCGACGCGCACATAAAGCCTGCTGCCGTTGGTCTCGATCGTCTGCGTCTTGAAGCCGGTCGGAAACGGGATCACGCGCGCCGACGCCGGAGCGGCGAATGACAGCAGGCCTAGTACGATAACCAAAGAACGAAACATGAAGCATTACCCCGAGTATTATTCTGTCGCCACGATATCGTGGTCCTTTCAACTATTGCACTATATCGTTGATTTCGTTAGGTGTCGGTCGCCTGATTGTGAATTCGGGAAAACCGAACAATGCTGAAGCTTGAATCCGTCGCCGCGTTTGTAGCTGTCGCGGATTCCGGTTCGATCAGCGAGGCGGCCAGGCGCATGAGCCTGTCCAAATCCGTCATCAGCGAGCGGCTGTCGGAGCTTGAGCGCAGCCTCGGTACAAGGCTGCTGGACCGTACCACCCGCAAACTCTCGATCACGGAAGCGGGGCGAGGTTTTTACGAGCGCGCCAAGCGCATCATGCAGGAGGTGGCCGAGGCCAGCGCCGAAATCGCCGAACAGCGCGGCGAACTCGCTGGACCGCTCAGGATATCGGCGCCGACCAGCTTCGGTATCCTCCATCTCGGCCCGGCGTTGTATGGCTTCCTGGCCAAGCACCCGCGGATCAAACTGACGCTCGATCTCGACGATCGTTTCATCAGCATGGTGGCCAATGGCTACGATGCCGTCGTGCGTCACGGGCCGGTCGTCGATGACGGACCTGTCATTGTCAAGAAGCTGGCTTCGAGCCGCCGTTTCCTGGTGGCCTCGCCGGATTATATCGAGAGATTCGGATGGCCCGCGACCACCGACGACCTCAAACGCCACAAGGGCATCATCTATTCCATCAGGGGCGCCGCCGACTGGCGGTTCAAGATTTCGCGTCGGCTGGTGACGATCCGCCCTGAAACCGCGCTGCGCGTCAACAACGGGATTTTGATGCGCGACGCCGCGCTTGCCGGCCTCGGCCTGGCGTTGCTTCCCGCCTACTTCATCCGAACCGAGATCGCCGACAAGCGATTGACGGTCGTCGATGTCGGTGTCGAACCTGAAGGAGCTACCATCTATATCGCCTATCCCGAGGATAGGCGGGGATCCGCCAAGCTGCGCGCGCTCACCGCATGGCTACGCGAAGCCTTTGGCGATCCGCCCTATTGGGAGGCATGAGCCGGCGCTCACTTCGCATCATGAAAGATGATGCCGACGGTGTGGCGCATGCCTGAGCGCAAGCGGCTGACGCCGTGGCGCAGATTGACGCGGCAATTGCCTTTCGTTCCCTGTACCGGCCGGTTGTGGACGGCGAAGACAACGGCGTCGCCCTGGCGCAGCGGCACCACCTCGACCCGGCTCTGCATACGCGGCCGCTGCTCGGTCAACGCGAATTCACCGCCGGTGAAGTCCTTGCCGGGTTCGGAAAGCAGGATCGCCACCTGCAGCGGGAAGGCGAGGTCGCCGTAGAGATCCTGGTGCAGGCAGTTGAAGTCGCCGGGCACATATTGCAGCAACAGCGGCGTCGGCCGCGTCTGGCCGGCGTCATGGCACTGGTCGAGAAACTCGGCATGCGTCGCGGGATAGCGCATCGCCTGTCCCATGCGCTCGTTCCAGCGGTTGGCGACCTCGGCCAGCCGGGGATAGAGGGCGCTGCGCATTCCGCCGATGAGATCGGGTAACGGATAGCGGAAATAGCGGTATTCGCCCTTGCCGAAACCGTGCCTAGCCATGTGGATGTGGCTGCGGAAATGCTGCTCCTGGGGATAGAGGCCGGCGATCTGCCGGCACTCCTCACGCGAGAGCAGCTTTTCGAGCACCGCGCAGCCGAAGCCGTCGAGTTCGGCGGTCAATGCCGGCCAGTCGTAGGATCCGACGCGTGTCTCTGCGGCTTCCACCGCGGATGCGGCAACCGTGGCGTGGGCGTTCATATCTGTGCCTCCCTGCCGAGCAAGGCGCGCTTGCGCTCGATGCCCCAGCGGTAGCCCGACAACGTGCCGTCGGCGCGGACAACGCGGTGGCAGGGAATGCCGAGCGCGATGGCGTTGGCCGCACAGGCCGTCGCCACGGCGCGGGCGCCGTTGGACTGGCCAAGGCGTTGGGCAAGCGCGGTGTAGGTGATGGTGGCGCCGCGGGAGACGGTGCGCACCACGTCCCACACACACTGCTGGAACGGCGTGCCATGGCTGACGTCGAGCGGCAGGTCGAGGCCGGCGGCGGGCGTTTCGACGAAGCGCGCTATCGCGGCGAGGTCGTCGCTCAGAGCGGGTTCGTCTTCAATCAGAATCCTGCCGGGGAAGCGGCTGGCGAGATCCTGCTCCAATGTTTTGGCACTAGAGCCGATCAGAATGGCGCAGACGCCGATCCGGCTGCGCGCTGCCAGGATGTTGCCGATCGCGGATTGGCCGATGGCGTAGGTGATGGTGTCGAGGGCTGCGGCTGCGTTGGAGGCTGTCGGCACATGGGTTTCTATGAGGTTCATTGCTTCACTCCTTCTGTGTGCCTGAACCCTAGCCGTGGGGTGCTCGGCTCTCACTCCGGTGCTTGCTTTCAAATTCAAATTTCGGGATTTGACGATTTGCGGCGAAGGTAGGCACTCTACGGCGCCCCCTCTGTCCTGCCGGACATCTCCCCCACTTGTGGGGAGATTGGCTGTTATCGCGGCCTTCGCCAATCTCCAACGTTGTAAGAAGAGAGCCGGCGCCAAGACTGCCAATCTCCCCCCTCGTGGGGGAGATGTCCGGCAGGACAGAGGGGGGCGCCGTAGAGTGCTGACTTGGACCACACTGCCCCAAACATGCTCACCCAACACGGGTGACGGCGACCTCACCCAGCACGAACACTTCGCCTGACACCAGCCGCAGCTCGATCTCGCCGCTCTCGCCGCGACTCCACTCAGCTTTACCTTCATCGACCAGTTCGCCAATGGCGGCCAACACATGTGATTTCGCGTCCTCCTGCTGCGCAACGTTGCCTGATGGCGGGACGTTCGCGCCGGAGGTGGAAGACCTTGCCATTGCGCGCATGCTGGTGCCCGTCAGCTTCGTGCAGATCGAAAGGCGCTGTCGGGAGCATTCGACACGCCGGCCTCTCGGTCGAGCAACGCGCGCTTGCGCTCCGCGCCCCAGGCGTAGCCTGAAAGCGCGCCGTCCTTGCGGATCACGCGGTGGCAGGGGATGGCCACCGCGAGCGCGTTGGCCGCGCAGGCGGCGGCGACGGCGCGCGTGGCGTTCGGCGTACCGATGCGCCGCGCCATCTCGGCATAGGACACCGTCTTGCCGACAGGGATCTCCTGCAATGCCTGCCAGACGCGTTGCTGGAACGCCGTGCCGCGCACGTCGAGCGGCAGGTCGAGACCGACCGCGGGCGCCTCGACGAAACCGACGACGCGGGCAACCAGCGCCTCGTAGTCGCGGTCGCCGCCGATCAGCCGCGCCTTGGGAAAACGGTCCTGCAGGTCGCGCACCAGCGCGTCGGGATCGTCGCCGAGCAAGATCGAGGCGACGCCCTTCTGGCTCGACGCGACCAGAATGCTGCCGAGCGAGGTCTCGCCGACGGCGAAGCGGATGTCCTCGTTGGCGCCGCCGGCACGGTAGCGGGTCGGCGTCATGCCGAGTATGCCGGTCGATTTTTCGTAGAAACGCCCGCTCGAATTGAAGCCGGCGTCATAGATCGCGGCCGTCACGCTGGCGCCGTCTTCGAGGCCCTGCCGAACCCGAGCGGCACGGTGTGCGGCGGCGTAGTCCTTCGGCGTCAAGCCGGTGATGGCCTTGAAGACACGATGGAAATAGCCGGCGCTGCGGCCGGCGGCACCCGCCAGTTCGGCCAGCGAGGGCTCCTCCTCGCTATGCTCTATCCTGCGGCAGGCATCGGCGACCATCGCGGCGTTGCCGGCTTCAAGCGAGGGACCATCCGGATTGCAGCGCCGGCAGGGGCGAAAGCCGGTCGCCCTGGCCTGACCCAGCGTGTCGTGCAACTGCACGTTCTTCGGGTTGGCCCGCCGCGACGGGCAGGAGGGGCGGCAGTAGACGCCGGTCGTCGCCACCGAATACCAGAATTCGCCGTCCGCCGATTTGTCGCGCGCGACGATGCGCGTCCAGCGCGGATCATTGGCGACCGGCAGCGGGACGGGTTTCAGATCTTTGGCCAGGGTGATGAACATGGCCGCATTGAAGCCGCCAAACGCGGGCCTTGCCACCCGTTTCCTGACAAAGTGCCGCTGGTCGCCCTCAAGCCCTCGCTTCTAAGCTGCGCGCTTGGGCTCGACCGCGAACGGGCTGAGGCCGAGCCAGGTCTGCATCTTCCTGCCGATGGACTGGTCGCCGGTCAGGGCGACCTTGGCGCCGGCCTTCTCGACAGTGAGCAGACCCATCCAGATCGCCGTCATCGTATGCAGGTCGGTCGAGACGTAGAGGTCGACCTCGAAGCCCGGATCGTACCAGCACAGATCGACCTCGCCGTGCTTCTCGACGATCAGCCACCACGACCGTTTGGAGGCCGGGAGCTCCTGGTACAGGAATTGTATCACGGTGCGCCCATCGGGCAGCGGCGAGGGGTTCAGATTGCGCCGCATGTCCCACATCAACAGCGACGGATCGAGGTTCTTGAGCGACAGCCGGGACTCCACCCACTTCTGCCCCCAGAACCCCATCGCCTCGACGACGGGGCGCAGATCCCGGCCTGCCTCGGTCAGTTGATAGTCGAAAATCCCCTTCTCGCCCTGGACCGCCTTGCGCTCGACGATGCCGGCCAGTTCGAGCTCCTTCAGCCGTTGCGACAAAAGGGTCGGCGACATTTTGGGGACGCCGCGGCGCAGGTCGTTGAAGCGGGTCGAACCTGCCACCAGCTCGCGCATCAGCACCATCGTCCAACGGGTGCACAGCACCTCGGCGGCCATCGATAGCGGGCAGAACTGCTTGTATCCGTGCTGGGCCATGATCGGTGCCTCTCCCTCGAAGTTGGGCTGAACATTAGCCCTTCGTACCCGAACATTAGCTCTTCATGATTGAAGCGGCGAGTACAGAAACTGTACCGGGCCGGTACAGATCGCGGACTGGTTGGCAGAGGCCTTGCCATGCGAGCCCTTTGGCCGGTCGCACGGGATATCCCTGTGCGCCGCAACCAAGGATACGACCATGACTGCTTACGTTATCGCGGACATCAAGATGAAGGACCCGAAATGGGTGCCGGACTACGCCGCCTCGGTGCACGACCTCGTCCACAAGCATGGCGGCAAATATCTGTCGCGCAGCGGCAATGTGAAGACGCTCGAGGGCAAGCCGCTCGACACCACGCTGATCGCGCTGATGGCATTCCCGTCGGAAGCCGCGGCGCGCGCCTTCACCAACGATCCGGCCTACGCGCCTTTCGTCTCGGCGCGTCAGGGCGGCAGCGACAGCCGTTTCCAGCTCATCGACGACACCGATCTGGCTGGAACGATACCGTATCTGCCGAAGGGATGATCCTTCCACGATACATCGAATTCGGGATCGCCAAGCAACAACAGCCACGGCGCTTGCCTGCCAAGCCTCCGTATTCCGGCGGCCGGCGAGCCGTGCTTTTTCAAAAAGAATGGAATGGATATGAAGTCAAATCTTCGCAACAGGCTCGTCATGGCGGGGGCCATGCTTGCCGTCGGCGCCACCCTCGCACAGGCGCATCAGGAGGCGTCCGACGCCGCGTCGGGCACCAATCCGCTGGCCGACAAGGTGCGGGCCGCGAACAGCCGCTTTCTCGACGTCAAGGCTGCGACGGCCGAGGGCTATGCGCCCATTCCCTGCGCCAGCGGCATCACCGGCGGCGCCATGGGCATCCATTACGTCAACGGCCAGTATCTGAAGGACGACAAGATCGACATCGCCCGTCCCGAAGCGGTGATGTACGAGCCGATGGCCGACGGCACGCTGAAGCTGGTGGCGGTCGAATACATCACCTCGAAGGGGCCGGCATCATTGGACGGCCAACTGTTCAACTTCAACAGCGCCCCCAACCGCTACGGCCTGGGTGAGTTCCACGAACTGCATGTCTGGGCCTGGAAGGGCAATCCGACCGGCACCTTCGCCGACATGAACCCGAAAGTGTCGTGCGAGCATGCGACGGCGCCGAGCCAGTAAGCAACGGGGCCAGTAATCGACGAGGCCAGGCGGCATTGACGCCGCCTGGCCCGAAACGATCGTTCCCGCTTGGCGGCCTCAGGCGGCCTTCATCAGGCCGAGCTGGGTGAGGGCGGCAACGCCGTCGTCGAGACCGATCTCCTCGACGATCCTGCCGTCGATCACCTTGAGCACCGTAGTGCCGGTGAAGCGCATCGTGCGGCCGGTGGCGGCGGGCAGTGAGCCGGCCAGGAAGTCGCCGAAGGCCGGGCCGGTATGCGTGCCGCCACCTTCCCACTGGCCGACGACATAGTCGTCCTCGGCAATGAGGTCGGCGGTGGCCCAGAAGTTGAGATCCGGGAAGGCGGCTCGGAAATCGGTCATGAAGGCCTTGATGTCGTCACGGCCGCGACGCGGCTCATGCAGAGAATATTTCAGCAGCATGCCGGGCGCCGCGATCTCGTCGACCACCGACAGGTCGCAGGTCTCACCCCAGAAATCGGTGAACCATCTGACGACGACGGCCTTGTTGTCTTCTTGCTTGGTCATTGGAGGATCCTCTTGTCCTTGCCTTTGGGCTCACCGGATGGGGCCGGTGGCCTGGGACAAGCAGTAGGACGAACCGGGGGCAGTAAAACTCCGGTTCTTGCCCGCCAATCGAAAGGCGCGTTCACAGACCAACGACTGTCAGGCTGAGCGGCTTCCCTTCGGCAGAAGTAACGCTTTCTTCTCTGGTTCTGTCGCAGATTGCCCGCGGGTGGGGCAGGCGAAACAGACGATGGCGCGTCAGGACAAGAAAAGTCGCGATGGAACGTTCTGGGCGAAAGCGCTGGAACGCGCCCAGCTTGGCGTCTGGGACTGGGATATTCGGACCGGCGACTGCTTCTATTCGGCGACCTGGGCGCATATGCTGGGCTATAGCGAGGATGAGCTCGCCGCCACCAGCGACCTGTGGCTGCAACTCACCCATCCCGACGACCGCAAGCATGCGCTGGCCAGCGGCGACCGCCATATTGCCGGGTTGACCGATGCCATCGAGACCGAACTCAGGCTCAAGCACAAGCTGGGCCATTGGGTGTGGGTGCTGGATCGCGGCGGCATCGTCGAGCGCGACACGTCCGGAAGGCCCACCAGGCTGATGGGTGTGCAAACCGACATTTCCAAGCAGAAGGCCGCCGAGGCCGAGCTTGAACAGGTCAATGTGCGCTTCCGCCTGGCGCTCGCCGCCAGCGGCACCGGCATCTGGCACTACGACATTGCCACCAACAAGAGCTATTGGGATGCTCGCACCAGGGACATATTCGGCTTGGTCGCCGGCACCGACGAGATGACAGCAGACCTCTGGCACAGCTATCTGCACCCCGACGACAAGGAAGCCACCGAGCGGGCGCATCTGCCGCCACCCGGCTCTGACGGCGTCACCGCCTCGCAATACCGCATCATCAGGCGCGACGGCGAGATCCGCCGTGTCGAGTCGCTGGTGCGCTTCGTTGCCGCCGCGGGTGCTGCCGGCCAGATCCTCGGTACGGTGCGCGACATCACCGAGGAAAAGCTGCGCCAGCAGGAGCTTGCCTACGCGGCCCGCCACGACGCGCTGACCGGCCTGTGCAACCGCGCCGCCTTCGACAGGCTGCTCGCCGACCACATCGCCGCGGGTGTGCCGCTGGCGGTGTTCTATGTCGATCTCGACTACTTCAAGGCGCTCAACGACTTTGCCGGCCACGCCGCCGGCGACCTGGCGCTGAAGAGCGTTTCCGCCGGCATCCGTGGCTGCCTGCCGCAGGCGGCGCACGCGGCGCGGCTGGGTGGTGACGAATTCGCGCTGCTGGTGCCGCATTGCGATGCCTCGCAGGCCGAGCGGATCGCCACTGCCGTGCTCGGCGCGGTGCGCGAGGCCGACCTCGGCACGGCCGCGTTGTCACGCAAACTGGCGGCCTCGATCGGCATCGCCTTCATCGACGACGCCAGCACCACGGTGGCCGATGCGCTGGCTTGCGCCGACGACGCCTGCTACGCGGCCAAGGCTGCCGGGCGCAATCGTTTCGCGGTGTTCTCCACGATCGTCGAATCCGGGTCGGGTGGGCTCAATGCCGCGCGTGTCGCCGCCGATACGGTCGACGCCTTGGAAGACGGACGGCTCAAACTGTTCGGCCAGGAAATCCACCTGCTCGGCAAGCCCTGGCAGGAAAGCCGTCATGTCGAAGTGCTGGCCAGGCTCGCCGGGCGCAATGGCCGGCTGGTGCCGCCGGGCGAGTTCATTCCGGTGGCCGAGCGGTTCGGCATCGCTTCAAGGCTCGACCGCTGGATCATCCGCACCGCGCTGTCGCGGTACGGCGCCGCCTTGCGTTCGGGCGCGCTGACGCTCGGCTTCAACCTGTCGGCACAGACGCTGAGCGATCCGCAACTGTGGGCGTTCGTCGACAGTGTCATAGACGAGACCGGAGTGCCGCATTCGGGCATCGGCTTCGAGATCACCGAGACCGCAGCCGTCACCAATTTCGACGCCGCC
This sequence comes from Mesorhizobium sp. LNHC232B00, assembly GCF_000502435.1. Lineage (NCBI taxonomy): Bacteria > Pseudomonadati > Pseudomonadota > Alphaproteobacteria > Hyphomicrobiales > Phyllobacteriaceae > Mesorhizobium > Mesorhizobium sp. LNHC232B00. Next base: position 34,107 of record NZ_AYWP01000029.1, on the reverse strand, counting down.
GAACAGTTCGTGCGCAAGGCGCGCGAGCGGCGCTGCCGGGTCAGCCTCGACGATTTCGGCGCCGGCATGAGTTCGTTCGAATATCTCAGGCGTTTCCCCGTCGACACGATCAAGATCGACGGTTCCTTCATCGAACACATCACGGAAAGCCGCTTCGACCGCGAGATCGTACTGGCCATCACCAGCATTGCCCGCAGCCTCGGCTGCGACGTGGTGGGCGAGAAAATCGAGCGCCAGGACACGTTGGCCATGCTCGGCGATATGGGCGTCGCCTTCGGCCAGGGCTTCCTGCTGCACCGGCCGGAGCCGCTGGAGCAGATCGTCGCACGTGCGAGCGAGGTGCCGGCCCGCAAGGCATCGTGAAATCGGGGTATCGAGTTTCAGGTGAGGATGACCTTACCTGAAACTCGACACTACGTTTTGACGCAATCCCAAGGGAAGGTGCTAGGCGCTTTTCCCGGGACAACCGTTTCACATTTTTCCTGGATTGCTCTCTAACGGTTTTGCCGCGCCGTCGATCGCGGAAATTCCACTACCCCAATTTCGGGTCGCCTGTGTTGTGCTTCCGCCACCGTTTCGATCAACAGATCGAGGGCGTCACACGCCGCACGGCTCGTCTCGTCATTGCCACGCAGGTAGTGATAGGCACGTTCGAGGTGGACGCGGGCGGCTGAAAAATCGCTGGTCAATGGTCCCTCCATGATCCCGCCCTAATTTATCTTGGCCGGCCTGGCGGAACGCGAGGTAAATATCCACAGGCGCTTTTTACTCAAATGCCGTCGGTATCGAGGCCGACGGAAGATGCCGAGCGCCTCGTGACGCTTGCCGATCACAACCGGGTGCTACGCATCCTGGTCGAGATCGACATACGGGATCTGAATGCAGCGCTTGACGAGGCGCACGGCATCGCCGCCGTGCTCGAACGGGCCGGGCTGCGGCGGTCGATCCTGCTGCATGGCGTCGACGCCACGGTGTGGTCGTTCGTGGAGCTTGCGCATCGGAAGCGCTGGTCGACGCGGGTCGGGCTGGAGGATGGCAGGACGCTCGCCGATGGCAGGACGGCAAAAGACAATGCCGAGATTGTCGCGGCGGCCGTCGCTGTCTTCCGGCCGGCGCCCTTGAGTGGGTAAAGTCAGTGTCCCAAGATAATCCGGATCGCTTGGTCGACAACCGGATGCAAGCCGCTAGCCTGGAAGGACAGGCGGTTGCCGGAACCGACATTGCTGGTCATGGCGATGGTCAATCCTGAGAGCGGATCGTGCAGCATGACGGCGACATAACCCGGAATGCTGCCCTGATGGCCGTAGAAGGCGCGGTCGGCGTAGGCGCTCTGGAACATGCCGGCACCGGTCTCGCGCATGCGGGTGCCTGGAAAACTCGCCGGCACGCGGTGTTCGAACATCTCGGCGAAGAAGGGCGGCGACAACAGTCTACCGGAGAACAGACCGCGCATGAACGTCACCATGTCGGATGGCGTCGACACCATGTCGCCGCAGCCATAGGCAGCGCCGAACGGGAAGGAATCGGAAGAGTCCTGCAGGTCGTCGGCGTAGGGCAGCACGCCGTCCATGCGCCACATCTCGCCGCCTGAGGCGATGTCGGTGGGCGCATTCGGCGCCGGCGGCGGCCGGTGGTAATAGCCGCGCACCATCGCCTTTTCCGGGAAGGCTTCGGTCGCCGGCGACCAGGTGTTTTCCAGGCCAAGCGGCTCGAGGATCGCGCTTCTGACATAGGCGCCCAGCGACTGGCCGGTGACGGCCTCGATCACCAAGCCGGCCAGCACATAGCCGGTGTTGTTGTAGACGGCGGGACCGCCCGGCGCATTCTGCTTGTCGGAGGCGAAGGCGATATCGACCAGCTGCCGGGGCGTCCACCGCCGGCTCGGGTCCATCGGGATGTAGTACTCGAATTCCGGCAGGCCGCTGCGGTGGTTGATCAGCTGGCGCACCGAAATGTCTTTGGCGCCCGGCAGGTCGGGAAACCAGAGGGAGATCGGCGCACCGAGATCGAGCTTGCCTGTCTCGGCGAGCTTGACCAGGGCCGCGGCAACGAAGGTCTTGGTGCAACTGCCGATCTTGAACAGCTGGTCCGATGTGACAGGGGTGACGTGCTGCCGGTCGGAGAGGCCGGCGGTGAGGGCGGTTGGCGTGGCGCCTGTCGAATAGGCGAGCGAGGTGCCGACCGCGCCATCGGCGAGATAGGTGTCGAGGAGGGCGGCCAGGTCTTTTGTCATGGATGTCTCGCTTTCTTTTTCCCTTCTCCCCTTGCGGGAGAAGGTGGATCGGCGCGCTAGCGCCGAGACGGATGAGGGGTGTTCCAGCGGAGTGAGACGTTGGCGTTCCCTGGAGCACCCTCATCCGTCGCCTTCGGCGACACCTTCTCCCACAAAGGGGAGAAGGGAAGGCGCCCGGCCTCACTCCGCCATATCGACGGCGGCGAAATTCTGCCGGCCGAAGGGGTCGAGCACGTAGTTGAGCACGCTGTTGCGGATCGGGATCGCCACCATCGAATGGGCGATCGGCGCCACCGGCACTTCGGCCTTCAGGATTGCCTGCGCCTTGCCGTAGATGGCGGCGCGCTCTTTCTGGTCGGCGCCGACGCGGCCTTCGTCCAGCAGCTTCTCGAAATCCTTGTCGCACCAGCGCGAGCGGTTGGAGCCGCCCTTCACACCGTCGCAGGACAAGAGATAGCTCAGCATGTTGTCGGGATCGCCATTGTCGCTGCTGCCGCCGAGCAGGAAGACATCCTGTTCGCCCGCGGCGGTGCGCTTGAGATATTCGCCCCATTCGAAGCTGACGATCTCTGTGTGGACGCCGACCTTGGCCCAGTCAGCCTGGATCATCTCGGCCATGCGCTTGGCGTTGGGGTTGTAGGGGCGCGACACCGGCATCGCCCACAGGCTGATCTTGAGGCCGCTTTCGTGGCCGGCCTCCTTCAGCAATTTCTTCGCGCCGGCGGGATCGTAGTCGATGCCGGCATCGGTGACGGCGCCGAGCTGTGCCGGCGGCACGACGCTGCCGGCGACCGTGCCGGCGCCGGCATAGACCGCCTCGACGATCGCCTTGCGGTCGATCGCCTTGGCCAGCGCTGTGCGTACGTGCACATCGCCCAGCGGCGGGTGTTCGACGTTGAAGCCGAGGATGCCGATATTCTGACCCTTGAGATCGAGCACCGTGATGTCGGGATCGGCGCGCAGGTCGGCGACGGCACTTGGCGGCGGCGGGGCGGCGACCTGGCACTCATTGGCCTTGATGCGCTCGACGCGGGTGGTCGGTTCGGGCGTGATGGCGAAGACCAGCGTGTCGATCTTCGGCGCGCCGCGCCAGTAATCCTTGTTGGCGGCGTAGCGGACCTGGCTGTCGGGCACATAGGCTTGAAGCACGAACGGCCCAGTGCCGACCGGCTGGCTGTCGATCAGCTCAGGCGTGCCGGCGGCCACCATCTTCTCGGTCTGTTCCAGCGACAGGATCGAGAGATAGTCGAGTGCCAACCCGGCCAGGAAAGTGACATTGGCCGCCGTCAGCGTGAAACGCACCGTGTGGTCGTCGACCTTGTCTATCTTGTCGATCAGCGTGCCCATGCCCAGCGCGTTGAAGTACTCGTAAGCGCCGCCGCCGAGCTTGTGATAGGGATTGTTGGCGTCGCGCTGGCGGTTGAAGGTGTAGAGCACGTCGTCGGCGTCGAAGTCGCGCGTCGGCGTGAAATGCTCGTTCGACTGGAATTTCACGCCGTGCCTGAGGTGGAAGGTATAGGTCTTGCCATCCGGCGAGACCTCCCAGCTTTCGGCCAGCGCCGGTCCGACCTCCGTCGTGCCCGGCTTGAACTCGACCAGCCGGTTGAAGATCGTCTTGGCGGCGGCGTCCATGGTGGAATCGGCAATGCCGATCGCCGGGTTGAAGGTCTCGGGATTGGCTTCCGAACAATAGACCAGGGTTTTGGCATAGGCCTGGCCGACAAGCATCGATGCGGCCAGGACGGACGAGACCAGAAGGGATCTGGTTAGGACTGCGCGCAGAACGGTGGATTTCATCGCAAACGCTCCTGATGACACTTTACGGGGTGGACATGAAATCATGGCGTCGCCGCCTGGGCGAGGAAACGATCTGGCGCCAGCGCCGCGGCGGTGACTCCGAGCGCGGCGACATCTTCGGGCACGGGCTGGCCGCGCATCAGCGCCGAGCTCAGCCTGGCCAAAGTCAGCGACACCTGGAAGCCGTAGCCGCCCTGGCCGCCGAGCCAGAAAAAGCCGGGCAGGCGCGGATCGAAGCCGGCGACCGGCGTGCGATCCGGCGCGAAGGTGCGCAGGCCCGCCCACGGCGTCGACGGACGGCCGATGCGCATCGACGTCGCCTGCTCGATGCGGTCGACCGCGATGGCGACGTCGATGTCTTCCGGGTACGCGTCGCACGGCTCGGAATCGGTTTCGTCGGCGAGCGAGCCGATCAGCCTGCCGGCATCGGGCTTGAAGTAGAATTGTTCGTGCAGGTCGACGACCAGGGGCCAGCCGGCAATATCGGCGGCGGCGGGCGGATCGAACAGGAAGGCGGTGCGCCGTTTCGGCTGGAAACCGAGGCCGGGGAGCCCCGCCATGCCGGCGACGGCATCGACCCAGGCGCCGGCGGCGTTGACGACGATGTCGGCCGTATGGGCGCCGGCGCTGGTTTCCACCCGCAAGCCATCGCCGGAGGCCGAGATGGCGCGGACCTCCTCGCCGGTGCGGGTGGTGCCGCCGCTGGCCTTCAGCGCCGAGGCGCAGGCTGTCAGCATCTTGCCGGTGTCGACATCGACCGCGTCCGGCTCATAGACGCCGCCGCAGGTGGCGCTGGCGGCAATGACCGGGACCAGCGCATGGAGTTCGGCCGCCGACAGGCGGCGCACGCTGGGCACCAGCGCCTGCAATTCGCCGGCCAGCCTATCGATCGCCGCGTCGTCGCCTTTCCAGCCGACATGCAGCGCGCCGCGCCGATGCGCGACGAAGCCGCCCTCGACGATGGCTTGGCGGCTGGCCAGCGTCAGCGCTCGCACCAGCCGGTTGCCATAGGTCTCGGTGAACAAAGCGGCGGAGCGGCCGCTGGCATGGTAGCCGAGATGCGGCTCGCGCTCGATGACAGTGACCTCGGCCCAATCCCGCACGGCGGCGGCCAGTGACAGGCCGGCAATGCCGCCACCGATGACAATGATTTTTTTGGAGGGGTTCGACCGCATCCGTCAGTCGTAAAAATAATTTCATATCCAGTCAATATTTAGCGTATAAGAAAATTGTTGATGTTGTTGATGGCGACGGGGAGTTCGACTACCTAGGGTGGGCAAGCGGCTCGATGGCCGCGCAACGGAGCTGACAATGTCGGAGCAACCGAACCTCGGTGACTGTCTTCGCGCCCTGAGAAAAACGCATGGCTGGACCCTGCAGGAGGTCAGCACGCTTACCGGCGTCGCGGTGTCGACGCTGTCCAAGGTCGAGAACGACCAGATGTCGCTGAGCTACGACAAGCTCTTGCAGATCTGCGAGGGGCTCGGCATCCATGTGACGGAACTGCTCAGCGGCGACCGCAAGCAGCCTTCGGCGCGCACCCGTCGCTCGGTGACATCGCAGTCCAACACACTGCGCCAGCTGACCCGCAACTACGACTACCGCTATCTCGCCACCGATCTGGTGCGCAAGCGCATGGTGCCGATCCATGCCTATGCGCGCGCCCGCACGCCGGAGGAGTTCGGCCCGCTGACAAAACATGCCGGCGAGGAATTCCTGATCGTGCTCAAGGGTGAGATCGAACTGCACACCGACCAGTACGCGCCGGTGCGGCTTAAAGAGGGCGAAAGCGTCTACATCGATTCCACCATGGGTCACGCCTATCTGTCGGTGGGCGAGGGCGACGCCGAGGTACTGTGCGTCTGCTCCGGCGAGGAGCCCGACATGGAAGGCACGCTGCTCAGTGTGCTGGAGACGGTGGAGGGGTAGGGGCGGCGCTTCGCCGGCTACGGACAGAACATCCGTGTCGACGGCGGCATTTTCCGCGCTATCTGAGGCGCTGGCTGGGACGAGAGAGGGCCGGGCGGAGAGGGGTATCTCCACAGTCGCCGGCAACAACCTTGAGACGACGGGAGAAAAAATGCGGCTTTTGATACTCGGCACCGGCTGGATGGCGCAGGAACATGCAAGGCGCTTCAGCGCCGTCGAGGGTGTCGACATTGTCGGTGCCGTCGATGTCGATCCGGCGCGTGTCGGCGAATTCGCCGACGGTTTCAGTATCCCAAACCGCTTCACCTCGCTGGAGGAAGCGCTGCGATGGGGCGCCTTCGACGCGGTCGCCAATGTCACGCCGGACCGCATCCATCATCCGACCACCATGGCGCTGATCGCCGCCGGCAAGCCGGTGCTGTGCGAGAAGCCGCTGGCCGAAAATTTCGGCAAGGCGACCGAGATGGCCGACGCCGCAGAAGCCGCCGGCATCGTCAATATGGTGAACCTCACCTACCGCAATGTCGCGGCACTCCAGAAGGCGCGCCAGATGGTGCAGGCGGGCGAGATCGGTACCGTCCGGCATGTCGAGGCGTCCTATCTGCAAAGCTGGCTGGTGTCGAAATTCTGGGGCGACTGGCGCACCGATCCGAAATGGCTGTGGCGCCTGTCGCGCGGCCACGGCTCGAACGGGGTGCTCGGCGATGTAGGCATCCACATCCTCGATTTCGCCAGCTATGGTGCCGCGCTCGACATCGACCATGTGTTCTGCCGGCTGCGCACCTTCGACAAGGCGCCCGGCAACCGGATCGGCGACTATGGGCTCGACGCCAATGACAGCTTCGCCATGACGCTGGATTTTTCCAACGGCGCCTTCGGCGTGGTGCATGCCAGCCGCTGGGCGACCGGCCATCTCAACGAGCTTCGCCTGCGCATCTATGGTGACAGAGGCGGCATCGAGGTGGTGCATAATCTCGACGGCTCGGCGCTGAAGGCCTGCGTCGGCAACAATGTCGACGATGGCAAATGGGAAGAGCTCGATGCCGGCACCGTGCCGACCAACTACCAGCGGTTTGCCGATGCGGTGCGAACCGGCGTGCAAGCCGAACCGTCCTTCCGCCACGCCGCCGAATTGCAGAAGGTGCTGGATCTGGCGGTGGTGTCGGATGAGAGGCGGGCAGAGCTCGCGGCACGCGCGGACACGCGGTGAGAGTGGTTGGCAAGGTCTTCCCTTCTGTGGGGCAACAACGATCAGCCGCCGATGGAGATTTGAGCGCTGCGCTTGATCTCAGCCGATAGGGCTGGCCCGACAGATCGAAGCAGTTCCTTATGGAAAACCGCTCACATTTTTCCTGGAATTGCTCTAACCGGCCGACCTCCGGATCAGCTCGCGTCCGATCGGCTTCGGCGTCTCGCTGCGCAGCACCAATGCCGTGGTGACCGCACCGTGGCGTGCCACGGCGTCGACGATGGTTTCAAGGTGGGCGGGCGAGGGCACGATCACTTTCAGGATGAAGCAATCCTCGCCGGTCAGCCGGTGCACCTCGGTGATCTCGGGCATTTCGGCGAACTGCTTCAGGCAGGGCCGGATGTGCTCATGCGTGGTGCGCACGCGGATGATCGCCATCATGCCAAGACCAAGGGCGGCCGGATTTATCACCGCGGTGTAGCCGGCGATGACGCCGCGCTCTTCTAGCCGCTTGACCCGCTCGGAGGTGGCCGGCTGCGACAGGCCGACCCGGCGGCCGAGCTCCGATATGCCGATGCGGCCGTTTTCCTGCATGGCCTCGACAATGGCGATGTCGGTCGGGTCGAGCGGTGCGCGCTCATCACTGATCTTCATGGTCACCTTGAATCCATCGGCGAGAGAACGGTTTGCCCGATGGTTTCCCATTCCCGACGCCACCGCAAGACGCCATCATGCCCCAGTGATCGGTTGGAGCAAGGCGACATGACGTATTTCATCATCCTGCCGGGCAGTGGCGGTTCCGGCCCGGAGCACTGGCAATCGCGCTGGGAAAGCGCCAATCACGCGATGCAGCGCTTCCAGCCGTCAAGCTGGGACCTGCCTGATTTCACCGACTGGCTGGCGGCGCTGGAGGCTGCGGTGGTCGCGGCGCCCGGGCCGCCGGTCCTGGTCGCGCACAGCCTATCCTGCCTGCTGGTCGCGCATTGGCAGAAAATTTCGCTAAGGTCGGTCAAGGCGGCGTTGCTGGTTGGCGTTCCCGACCCGGCGTCGGCGGTCTTTCCCGAATATGGCATGGCTTTCGCCAAAATTCCCGAGGGCCGGCTGCGTTTCCCCTCACTGGTGGTGGCCAGCACCGACGATCCCTACGGCTCGCAGGAATATGCCCAGGCGCGGGCGAAGCAATGGGGCAGCCGCATCGTCGTCATCGGGCCGTTCGGCCACATCAATGCCGACAGCGGCCTGGGCGACTGGCCCGAGGGCCTCGAACTGCTCGACAGCCTCATGTCCGAGGCTTGAAGGTGAGAGCGCTCAGCCGCCAGTGACCAAGGCGAGGATCAGCTTCTGCAGATTGCCGCCCTGGCCGAGTTCGATCCGGTCGAAGTCGCGGCTTGCCTGGCGCTGCGCCAGCGAGAGTGCCGACAGGCGCTTGGTCATCTCGGTGCGGATCTTGCTGCATTTGGGATCATCGGCGACCGTCAGGCCGACGGTCGCCGTCTCGATCTTGCGCACCATGTCCACGATGGTCGCGCCATGCACCTTTTCGTGGGCGCTGACGCCGGCGAGGAAAACCTCCCAGTTCCTCTGGACGGCTGACGGCAGCGGCGAGGAGGGGCTGGGCAAGGTGTAGGTGATGATGAGCTTCGGCTTGGCCGAGGCCAGCACGCAGGCACCGGCCCGCGCCTGATAATCCCGGGTCCAGGTCAGCTTGAAATTGGTGTGGGCGATGGCCCGGGCAACGCCGACATTCGGCCCGTTCTCGCCGATCGAGCGGTAGAGTTCCGGTCCGGACTGGCCCAAGATGGCATAGGTCTCGACCTTCTCGACCGGCTTCCACTGCGCATGTGCGGTGAGCGGCATGGCCACCAGGGCGGCCATGAAAAGGCACAGACGAACACAGGCTCCCAAAACCGCTCTCCCCAAACCAGGACCGGTGCTGAACAGCCAATGTCACCGGATGGCTTTTCCTATATGCTGCCGGCGGGTGCTGCAAATGCTCCAGAGGAGCCAATTGGGGGAAAGTCATGAGAGCTGGATATCTCGTTATTGCCGGTGCCTTGGCCGCACTGCAGGCCGCGCAGCCGGCGTTTGCCGCGTCGTGCGGCGGCGGCTGGAGCGCCAAGATGGAGGAAGATGAGGGCGGCAGCGTACTGACCGCCTCGGTCTGCGGCGGGCCGAAGGGCGATGCGTATCTGATGCTGACCTGTTTCGAAAAGCCGGTGCTGAGCTACGATCTCGGCACCGCAGGCCAGCAGCTGGAACCGGGCGTCAGCGGCTCGTTCGAGTTCAAGGCCGACGGCAGGACGGTGACCAAGACGCTGCAGCTGGAAGAAATGTACAACTATTTCGTGGTGGACATGGAAAAAACTGATCCGCTGCTGGATCTGCTGCGCGGCAAGGGCGACGTGTCGGTCAGCGCGGCGAAATATGGCGCGATCAGTTTCCCGCTGAAGGGATCGAGCGGGGCGATCGGCAAGGTGCTGGCGCAGTGCGGCAAGGCCAAGCCCGCGGATGGAGATTGAACCGCGTCGCTTCGCTCCCTGGCGCATAGCGGAAGGCATTCAGGCACTATTCAAATTGCCTGACAAAGCGGATATAGGTCAGTCAAGTTGACCTATATTCGAAACGTTCCGGGGAGGCGTGACTTGACCCTTATGAACCTTTTGGCTTCGCGCTCGTCGCGCATGAAAGCCTCCGAAATCCGCGAGCTGCTGAAGCTGCTCGACCAGCCGGACATCATCTCGTTCGCCGGCGGCATTCCCGATCCGTCGCTGTTCCCGGCCGAGGCGATCCGCGACGCCTATGCCGACGTGCTGGGCGGTGCGGAGGCGGGGGCAGCGCTGCAGTATCAGGTCTCGGAAGGCTATCTGCCGCTGCGGCGCTGGATCGCCGGGCAGATGGGCAAGCTCGGCGTCGCCTGCGACGAGGGCAACGTCTTCATCACCTCCGGCTCGCAGCAGGCGCTGGATTATCTTGGCAAGCTGTTCTTGTCGCCCGGCGATACCGCGCTGGTGACATGGCCGACCTATCTCGGCGCCCTGCAGGCCTTCAACGCCTACGAACCGCGTTACGACCGGCTGCGGCCGGAAGGCGGCAACATGACGCCGGCGGCCTATCACACCGCCGCCGCAGCGAATGGCGGCCGGGTGAAATTCGCCTATCTGGTGCCGGACTTCGCCAACCCGACCGGCAACACGCTGGCCCAAAAGCAGCGCGAAGCGGTGCTCGATCTTGCCGGCGAGCTCGACATCGCCGTCATCGAGGACGCCGCCTACCGGGCGCTGCGCTATGACGGCGAGGGCGTGCCGCCGATCCTGGCTTTGGACTGCGCGCGCTCCGGCGGCATCGACAAGGCGCGCACGCTCTATTGCGGCTCGTTCTCGAAAATCCTGTCGCCGGGCATGCGCGTCGGCTGGGTGTGCGCGCCGCGCCACGTGGTGGAGAAACTGGTGCTGATGAAGCAGGCTTCCGACCTGCACAGCCCGTCGATCAACCAGCTGGTCATGCACCGCGTCGCCGAAGCCGTCTTCGACGCCCAGGTGGAAAAGCTGATCGGCGCCTATCGCGAGCGCCGCGACGGCTTGCTCGCGGCACTCGAGGCCAACATGCCAAAGGGCGTGAGCTGGAGCCGCCCGGAAGGTGGCATGTTCGTCTGGGCGACGCTCCCGGAAGGCTCCGACGCCACTGAGCTTTTGGCGCGGTCGGTGAAGGAGGCGCGCGTCGCCTTCGTGCCCGGCAACGCGTTCCATGCCGACGGCACCGGGCGCAACACGCTGCGGCTATCCTTCACGCTGGCCGACCGCCGCGCGGTGAGCGAGGGCATTCCCCGGCTGGCGGCCCTGCTCAAGGGCTAAGGCCTGGTCTGCGCGCATTGACGGCGCTCCCCCCGGGCCTAAATTCGAGGTCTTGCGAGGAGGAGTTTTGCATGGCGACCCAGGAACTGCATCGCGGCCGGCTCATCGACCATATCCAGCTGGTGGTCAGGGATCTGCCAGCCAGCCGGCGCTTCTACGAGGCGCTCTTCAGTGTGCTCGGCGTGCCGATCGGCGGCAGCGCCGAGGATTATTTCTGGGCCGATGAACTGTTCGTCTCCAGTGCCGACAGCCGCGCCGCACTGGGAAAGCTCACCGGCCGTCATCATCTGGCCTTCCAGGCCAGGGATCACGCCATGGTCGATGCCTTCTACAAGGCCGGGCTGGCGGCGGGCGGCACGGACAATGGCGCGCCGGGCGAGCGACCATATCATCCCGGCTATTACGCCGCCTTCCTGCTCGACCCTGACGGCAACAACATCGAGGCCGTACATCACGGACCGCATACGCGCAGCGCGGCCTCGGTGAGGATCACCTTCTAGAAAATCCAGGGAGATCCTACTCCGGCGTTTTCCGTGCCCTGACCCGAGGTCGTGCACATTGACGGCATCCCCTGCGTTGCCAGATTGCCAGCCTCGATGCTAACCGTGCCGATGGCGGGCGGGAATCAGCATCGATGCAACGCGTGCCGCGGATTTTTCAATAAAACGCCCAAACTGACATCCCTTACCCCGCCATCGAGGAATAATTTTATGCAAAACGCGACCAAGGCCGTCTGTTCCACAGCACTTCTACTTGCGGTCGCGACCATGGGCCTGGCTGGTACATTATCCATTGCTCATATCTCTTCGGCGCAAGCCCAGGAGGAATATCTTCCGACCCAGAAGGACTTTGTCGGCAAGTGGAAACTCAGCGGCGCGACCACCCGGCCGCCACGCGACATGACGGATGCGCCCACGCCAGAGCAGGAGGCGGCGGCCAGTGAATTCCAGCAGACGGTGACCAATTTTTACACCGCGTTCGACTATCTGGAGATCACGGCGGACGGCCGCTACAATTTTCATCAGCCCGGCGACCCGGCATCAGGGCCTTGCGTCTGGTGCGGAGCCTGGTCCTTCAGCAAGAGTTCGCTGTGGCTCAAGCTCGACACCGCGCCCAGGCTTGATATCTACGCCAAGGACGGCGACATACAGATGACCTACACGGCCGAGCCCGACGAAAAATCGAAATACGCCTGGCTGGTTTTCGGCTGGACGAAGGTCGAGTAGGCGGCGCCGGGGCTACTGGAGTTTCGAAACGGGCACCAAGCAGCTTTTCATCCATCTCGTATCCTCGTATACGAGATGGAGCCAGCTACTCCCGGGAGTCCGCATGCGTCCACTGCCTGAAACCGTGCCGTTTTTCAGCCAGTGGGAAACGCCCGACATGACGCTGGCCGTGCTCGCCGATGGCGCCGAGGCAGCGCTCAGGCGCGATCCGCTGTGGCAGGGCTCGGGCGCGGCAACACTCGACGAATATGCGGTCTGGGCCGCCAACATCTGCGGCATGGCGTGTCTCAAGATGATCCTGGCGACTCGCGGCGAGATCGTGCCGACGACCGAGCTTGCCAGGCGATGCACTGGCCATGGCGGCTATGTCGTCAGCGCGGGATCGATCAAGGGCTTGATCTACGCACCCTTCGTCACCTTCGTGCAGGCGGAATTTGGCCTGGAGGCGCAGGTGATGACCAATGTCACGACGTCGGACATCCCGGCGATCCTTAGCCAGTCGCGCTTCTTCATCGCTTCGGTCAGCAGTGCCATCCGCTGGCCCGAGCGCGAGCCGCCGTCGAAGGGCGGGCATCTTGTGCTGGTCACGTCCGCGTCGGATCAGCTTTTCCGCTTTCACAATCCATCCGGCCATACCAGCGCCACACAGGCAAACGCAGTGTTGGCGCCGTCCGATTTCGACCGCTTCTTTGCCAATCGCGGCATTGCCGTCAGCTTTTGATTTCCAGGGGATTTTCAATGAAGGATAAGATCAGGGTTGCCATCCTCTATGGCGGGCGCTCGGCCGAACATGACGTGTCGCGGCTGTCGGCCGCCAATGTGCTGAAGGCGATCGACCGGGCGCGCTACGAGGTGGTCCCAATCGCCATTTCCAGGGATGGCAGATGGCTGCTGCAGCCGTCGTCCGAAGCCGGTGCCGACGGGGCAGGGGCTCCGGTGTCCGGGGACGGCGTGGAGATTGCCCTGCTGCCCGGCGGCAAGGGCCGGCTGGTGGCCGTGCCCCAAGCTGGCCTGCGGCCTGACTTGCCGCCAGTCGATGTCGTCTTTCCCGTGCTGCATGGGCCGTTCGGCGAGGACGGGTCGGTACAGGGCTATGCGGAAGTCGCCGATGTCGCCTATGTCGGCTGCGGCATCCTCGCCTCGGCGGCCGCCATGGACAAGGATGTCGCCAAGCGGCTGATGCGCGAGGCCGGGCTTGCCGTTGCCCGCTCGGTCACCGTGCTTAGGGGCGATGTCTGTTCCTTCCAGGAGGTTGCCGGCGCGCTCGGGCTGCCTTTCTTCGCCAAGCCGGCGCGCCAGGGCTCGTCCTTCGGGGTGAGCAAGGTGAAGGACAGGGATGGCTTCGAGCAGGCCGTCGAGACGGCTTTGCGCTATGACAGCAAGGTGCTGATCGAGGAGTTCGTCGAAGGCCGCGAGATCGAGTGCTCGGTGCTGCAGCGGGCCGACGGCTCGCTGACGGTGTCGCTGCCCGGGGAAATCATCCCGGCCGGCAAGCATGGCTTCTACACCTACGAGGCCAAATATTTCGACGCCGACGGCGCGGTGGTGAAAGTACCAGCCGATGTCCCGGCAGGTGTCGCCGGCAAGGCGAAGGAAATGGCCGCTCAGGCTTTCCGTGCGCTCGGCTGCGAGGCGATGGCGCGCGTCGATTTCTTCCTGCGCGCCGACGATTCGCTGCTGGTCAACGAGGTCAACACGCTGCCCGGCTTCACCGACATCTCGATGTACGCCAAGGCGCTCGCCGCGATCGGCATCGGCTACAGCCAGGTCATCGACGTGCTGATCGAGCACGCGCTGGCCAGGCATGGGGGTGCGGTGACCCCGGCTCTGTCCGCGCGCAGCCGGTGATACCGTTCGGGAGCAAAAAGCTCCGTTCCAGTGTTTGGATCGCACCGGGCGCTGCAGCGAGGCGACGTTATTGCATCGAGGCCAGTTGCGAAAATGCGGGTGTGCTGATCGCAGGCTCTTCGCCATCAAGAACGCCGCTTTCCGATAAAGCCGGCCAATTGCTCAATGTGTCGAATTCGAGTGCCGCGCCGAGCAGCAGGGCTGCCTGCAGCACCAGATATTCGACGTCCTCAAGGGCGACATTCTCGGTCAGGTTCCTGACCCTGATCCTTTCCGCCACCAGAGTGACGTTGACGATGCCTGCCGTTTTAACTGCGGTGCGGACCAGCGAACTGACGTCATCGCGCAACCGGGTGGAATAGTCATACCGCATCGAAACCTCCCAAGGGGATGTGGTTTCCGTCAAGACCCCACTATGCGCCGAATGCCGGCGCGGGGCAAGCAGAAATGTTCAAAAATCGCATTGAAATCAGTCAGTTAGCATAGCTATACAAGCGCTCTACCTATGTATCGTTGTCATCATGCGGGAGGCACGACATTTAGGGACTCCACTCTTTGGCGGCACTTGACGTGCTATGAAGCTATTCCTAACTATGAGACAAATGAGTTAGATACTAACTCAGCGCATTTTGGTCCTGCGCAAGGAGGCGGACATGGCTGAACTGGAACGTCCGGAACGACTGCAGATCATGCTCACCCATGATGAACTCGCGGCGCTGGAAAACTGGCGTTTCGACAAGCGCATGCCCAGCCGCTCGGCCGCGGTGCGGGAACTGTTGCGCCGCGGTCTTGCCTCGGATGGCTTCCTGACGGCGGAACTTGGGGCCAAATCGCAGGAGTTCGGGGTGATCAAACCCAACGGAGACGGCAAGGGATCACCTGAACAAGCCGAGTGAAAGTCGGTGCCGTAATCCTCGCACCGGCGATTGCCTTGGTCCGCTTGCGCCTTATCTGATGGGGGGAAACTGCATTGCGAGCGGTGATGATCGACGTCCTAGGCGGTGATAAACAGGGGGCAAGCGCCGATGCGCGCCTCGCGGCAATCGTCGATTCCTCGTTCGACGCCATTATCAGCAAGGATCTGAGCAGCGTCATCCAAAGCTGGAACCAGGCGGCGGAACGCATGTTCGGTTACAGCGCCGAGGAGGCTATCGGCCAATCTATCCTCATGCTCATTCCCGATCACCTCAAGAGCGAGGAGACCGAGATCATCACCAAGGTTCGCAGCGGCGACCGGGTGGCAAGCTATGAGACGACGCGAAGGCGGAAGGACGGCACGCTGATTGCCGTGTCGCTGACGGTGTCGCCAATCAGGAACAGCCATGGCGAGATCATCGGCGCTTCGAAGATCGCCCGCGATATTTCCACTGCCAAGGAGAGCGAGCGCCGCATCAGGCTGCTGATGCGGGAGGTCAACCATCGCGTCAAGAACCAGTTCGCGGTCATCCTGTCGATGGTCCGGGAGACCAGCAAGCGCTCGAGCGATCCGCACGAGTTCGAAGAGATGATCCGCGCCCGCATCATGGCGCTGTCACGTTCGCACGATCTGCTCGTCATCTCGGAATGGGCGGGAGCGAGCCTGTTCGACCTGATCCAGGAGCATCTCAAGCCCTTCGGCCGCGAGGAGCAGATACTGCTCTCCGGACCGGTTCTGACGCTGCAGTCGAACGCGGTCCAGAATCTCGGCATGGCGTTCCACGAGCTTGGCACGAACTCGTCCAAATATGGCGCCCTGGCCAGCGAGGCCGGCCGGATCGAGATCACCTGGACGATAGATTCCGGCGCGTCAGGCCGCGATGCCTTGGGCGAGCGAGAATTCCAGCTGCTCTGGAACGAGACATCGCCGCCCTATGCCGACGACAGGCGCGAGGAGACGACCCGCAAGGGGTTCGGGACGGTCGTCCTGCAGCGCGTTGCACCGCAGTCGCTGGGCGGCTCCGCCACTCTGGAGCGGTCGCCCGGGCATCTCAGCTGGAGCTTATCCGCTCCGCTGGCATCGATCATCGTGCCGCAGGCCGGTACCGAGGCCAACAACGATACGGGCTTCGGAACTTAGGCACTGCTTGCCAGCCTGCTTATTCGACCAGGATATGCGCCTCGCGCGCGGCCTCGACAAACGCCTCCCTGGCGACATCGGAAGACATGTCACCGCTCGCAGCCCGGCGACAGGCGCGCAGCGCCGACTGATGTTTCAGGCTGCCGGCGTCGCGCCAATGTGTCGTCAGCAATTCGATGGCCTGCTGGGTGTTGGACAAGTTGCGGGTGGCGCCTGTGACGCCGACCGAAACCACCACGGGCCTGGAAAACCACGCAGTCTGCATTGAAACCTCGACAATTCTCCAGCCGCTAAACGCCCGGCGGCGGCGTGAGGTTTCATCGCGGCCGATCACTGTCGCGTGAGGCCGCGGGGCGCCATCGCCAGCGAGCCAATCATGTTGGGCTAGAGGATATTGGTCGTCACCTCGACGATGATCGCGGCGCCTTCCAACGTGCCATCCGGCACATGCACGACGCGCGAGACCCGCAGATCCTGTGCGCTTCCGTCAACCGACAGGGAAACGCTCTCCCCGATCCGCGGCACGGCTTGGAAAACGACGTCCGTGGCGTCCGGCCGGTTGTCGATGGATATGCGGCAGTTGACGGTCATGAGATGTCTCCTCGTGTCTGGCCATGGCGTCAACGCAGGGTCGATCGAATGGTTTCAGGAGGGACGGTTTGAAAACATGACGCTGCCTGGCTGAAGGGCTGGTTCCCGCTCATGGGCTCGAACCACGATTGACGCCTTCAAAGGGCGCTGTCCTACCATTAGACGAAGCGGGAGAAGTCGGACCGTTATGACGCCGGTACGGTGGGCCGTCAATTCGGGATATCGTCTGGCGGATCTTCGCAGCGATAGACCGGGCAGTGACCGTCGCGGGACGGGATATAGGCCGACATTGGCACTTCCGGCCAGTCGCACTCCTTGCCGAAATGCCTGACATAGCGGTCATAGGTGTTCGGGCCGGTGGTCAGAACCACGGCGCGATGGCTCTGGATCATGGCGCGGATCTCGTCGCAGCTCATGCGGCGGCTGTCAGGCCGGGCATCGGCGAGAGCGGTCGTCGCGAGCAGCGTCGCCACGGCCATCAACACGATACGAACAGACATGAGGGCTTCTCTTTGTTTGACGCGATTTGGCGTCTTCATCCGGCAGGCATGCATGTTCCCACAAAACCACTATCCTGTCCGGCGGTTCCGCGACAGTTTCTTCCTTGAGGCGCGGCGCAGGCTTGCGCAACCAAATGATGCCCCGCGCATTGCTGGGAATGCAAAACAGGAAGCCTTATGAGACGCCGCAATGGTGGCCCGGAAACGAGCGCCGCGAAGGCATGTGCTGTTCCTTCTGCGGCGGCCGCGACCACCGCTATGACGATTGCCCTCAAAGGACCGATCAGGCTGCCGAACGGCCCACCGACGATGACGGAAAACCTCGCTGAGGGTCAAACATTCTTTCAAGTATGACAAGGGGCAAGCATGACAAGGGGGGCAAGCAGGACAAGGCGGGCAAGCAGGCGACTCGGACGGACAGCGCCCCCGCCAGCCGGTGCGGATGCTAGGAAGCCTGGATCCCATCAGCCGAAGAAGGCTGCCAATGCCTGCGCGGTTTGCGCCGGTGCCTCTTCGGGAAAGAAGTGGCCGCCGGGCATTGCCTGGCCACGCACGTCGTCGGCCCAGCTCCGCCAAAGAGCCAGCGGGCCGCCCTCATCGGAATACCACTCGGCGAGTGCGCCTTGTTCGCTCCACAACGCCAGCACAGGACAACGGATCGTTCGGCCCGCAGCCTTGTCGGCGTGATCATGCTCGCGGTCGAGCGTGGCCGCCGCCCGGTATTCCTCGCAGATCGCGTGGCTATGGGCGGGGTCGCGCAAGGCATCGACATAGGCCTGGCGAACATCGGCCGGAAATACCGCAGGCGAGGAGCCCCAGCCGCCCAGCGCATTGTCGACGATCGCTTCGGCGGCTGCCGCCAGGATCTTTTCCGGCAAAGGCTCGGGCTGCGCCAGCAGGGACCAGGGCCAATAGCCGAGCGCCAGCCGGGCGTCGGCCCGGTCCCAGGCGTCGGCCGTGGGGACGATGTCAAGCACGGTCAGCTTGTCGACGCTGTCTGGATGATCGAGCGCCATGCGGTAGGCGACGCGCCCGCCGCGATCATGGCCGGCGACCATGAAGCTGGCAAATCCGAGCTTCGCCATCATTGCCACCATATCGGCGGCCATGGCGCGCTTGGCATAGGGGGCGTGGTCCGTGTCCGAGACGGGGCAGGAACTGGCGCCGTAGCCACGCAAATCAGCGCAGACGACGGTGAAGCGGTCGGTCAGCCCTGGCGCCACGTCGCGCCACATCAATTGTGTTTGCGGAAAGCCGTGCAGGAGCAAAACCGCCGGGCCACTGCCGGCATGCCGGACAAACAGGCTGGCTTCGCCGACCTCGACCTTCGTGCTTTGAAAATCATCGAACATGGCGGTGCCTCCGCCACGCGCAACGGCGGAAGCCTGATTTGGTTGCGGGGCCATGCCAGCTCTTTTGGCAGCCAACCTTTTTCGCTGAAAGGCGTTGTCCTTGCGAAGGGAAGGCCGCGGCAGGCGGCCCGAAGAGAAGGAGACCGAGATGAAATCTCTCGTCATCGCATCATGTGCCCTGATGCTGGCCGTGCCGGCGGCAGCACAGACAAATCAGCAGCAGGACCCTGCCCAGCAGACCGACAAATGCCGGGCCCAGACGGATCCGGGCGCCAAGCAGCAGGCCGGAAACGGCAATTTGACGGAGAAGCTTGACGACTGCGGCGGGGTGCTGAAGCCGCCGGCCACCGGTGACCAGGGCATGGCCGCTCCGGCTCCGGACGAGGGCAAGACACCGGTAATCAAGCCGGGCGAGGTACCGGCCCAACCGCCGGCAAAGTGACGCGGCAAAGCCGGTATTCAGGTGGCGCGGCGGAACTCGACTGTTGGCGGAACGTTTCTTTCGCAACTGCTAATTTTAGGAGACGGTCGTGAAAGATGTCGCCAGCACCGCCATGATTATCGCCTCGATCGCCATTGTCATCGCCCTGATGCTGATGGCGCCGAAAAGCTCCGGGTTCGAGGCTTCCCACCCGATTGTGAATGGCGATCCGCAGGCCCGGTAATCACGGCTTTGCCGCACAAACAGGCCGATGCATGTCGCGCAGAAGTGGCTTTGGTTTTGATAGAACGCATAAAAACAAAAGATCTGAAGCGCGCACCTGAATCGGTTCGCGATGTTGGGGGCTATTGGAGGATATGCGCTTCGCGTGCGGCGTCGATCATCGCCCGCATTGCCTTTGCCGGCGGCGCCCAGCCATCCAGGGCATCTCGACAGCTGCGCAATGCCGCTCGGTATCGCCGGCCGTGGCCGAACGGCCAGTCGCCGAGGCATTCGAGGCCCTCCCAGGCGCTGCGCACCACGCGCACCCGCTCGGGGGCGAACTTGAGGTGGACGGGTCGGGGAAAGATTTTGTCGTTCAACGGTCGTCTCCGTGACTGGTGCATGCCGCCACGAAAGGGGCGCCGGATAACGTCGCCGACAATGGAGGGTTCCAAGCCCGATAGATCAATTTTCAATCGCGTTTCAATCGCGCGCGGCGGCGTCCGACAGAGGCCTCGGCGGCGGCAGATCGGCGTCCTGCGTCTGCGGCCTGTCATGGTCGAACTGCTCAGTGCCAGGCAAGGCATGCAGCCAGGTTTCGCGCCGGCTGATCCACAATTCATATTCGGGCGCGAGGTCGGTCGGCGCGACATCCAGGCTGCCGAGCATCACCTCGGCCTCGTCGTCGGTGACCCACGCGACCCGGCTGCCACAGGTCGGGCAGAAACTGCGGGTGCCGTAAGTGGCGACGACGCCCGATGTCTCGAAGGCCGCGCGCGGCCAGATGGCAAAGGCCGAATAGACCGAGCCGCCCGCCTTGCGGCAGTCCTTGCAATGGCAAAGGCCAATCCGTGACGGATGGCCGCTGACGACGAAATGCACGCCGCCGCACAGGCAGCTGCCGGTCCTGCGTATGGTGTCGGACATGGTTGCAGCCTCCGTTCTCGCCAGTCCGGCTTCGCCCGCCTGCCTGGCCTCGCCAGTCTGGCAGTTCACCGTACCGCCGAGGCCTATCCGCGCGCGGCCATGTGGTTGTCGAGCTTCTTCCTCGATGGGCCGTAGCGCTTGATGATGGTCTGGGCCTCGCTCTGCGGGATCCCGTATTTGCGCGCGAAGGCGGCAACCTCATAGGTGTCTTCGCTGGAAACCAGCTTGCGGTCCTGCTTGGTCTTGGATTTATCGTCGGGCATGCCGGGCCTCACTTTCTGTCAGCCGCATGGTCGCGCGGACATCGAACCACCGTGGTTCGGCAAGCGATGCCGCGGTCAGACATAACAGCGATCGGCGCTGCTGGTTCCATGACATGCGGCGGACGCGTGCACAAGGCCCGCCCGGCGCGGAGCGCAAGCCGCCGGTTCAGGCCGAGGGGCGGACCGGTCCGGCGTCGTGGCTGCCGGCGTCGCCACATTCGGCGCAACCCGTGCTGGCGCCTGGACAGCCGCGCTGGTGCGTGCCGGCCGGGCAGCAAAGGCCGTTTGAACTCGTCCAGCGGGGGCATTGGAACACCTGCCCGGTGCCGCCGCAGCCAATACACTCCAGAACCGGTGACCGGACCAGATAAGATTTTGCCCTTAACTTGATACCCACGCCCACTTTGAACCCACCCGAAATCGCTGCACTGGACACCAGTGCATTAGCCCAGCTTAATATTAGCACGATCATGGTTACGAACAAGTTTCGCGGCTTGGAGCGAGGGTGTTGGCAGCGATGGACCGAAATCGGTTTATGCGGGGTTTTGCGACATCCGATGGCAGACTTTGGAAAAAACTTCACATGCCATGTCGGATCGGCGCCAGGCGGCGCGTCCTTTGGGCGAATGAAACTGGAGACCAACCCATGCCCTCGCAAATCACCCAATCGTCCTGGCAGACCGTAGCCCTTCTCGTCGCCCGCCTGATCTTCGCCGCCGTCTTCCTGATGGCGGTAACCTTCAAATTCATGGGCATGGAAGCCACGGCCGGCTACATCGCCACCGCCGGCTTTCCGTTCCCGCTCTTCCTCGCCTGGTGCGCGGCGATACTGGAGGTCGCGCTGGTGCTGTGTTTCCTGAGCGGCGCCTTCTTCACGCAGGCAGCCCTTGTCGCCGCCGCCTATGTGCTGTTCCTGGCCTTCGCCTTCCACGGGCCGAGCCACTGGGCCGGCAACCAGGCCGAGTTCGGCTTCTTCGTCGACCATTTTTCCTTCGTGGCCGGGCTGCTGTTCGCGGCGGTGCATGGGCCGGGCACGGCGCTGGCGCTGAACCTGGGATGGCCGGGCAGGGCGTGAGCCAACCGGACTTCGGTCGTGGCCTCACATCTGGTCGTTGTAGGGCTCCTTCATCTGGCCGACCATACGAGCCAGTTTCGAAAAGGACGGCATGTCCGCCTCCGGCTGGCATTGATTGGCGAGTTCCAGCAGCCGGATCGGAAAGTTGACGGCGTCGCGGCTCGACGCCGACATCCCGCCGGACCGTTCCTCACCGGTTTCGCCGGCCTCGGCCTTGCGCAAGGCGATGTCGATCTCCTCCGATGTCAGCACGCCCTTTCGAACCAGCACATGGTTGATCGATGCGACGGCCATCAGCAGGCCCTCGAGTTGCAGATTGGCGACGTTCATGGTGCTTTTTCCCTCCATTGACCGAAGTTGAAACGCACCAGCGGCATTTCCGATCCGCAGGGCGGATCGGCGGCGGGTAGGGTCTATTCCTGCGTCAGGCGCTCGCCATATTCGCGCCACAGCGCCTTGACCTCCAGGCTGCCGAGGCGCGGGATCGAGGGATCGCCGCAGGTGATGGCGACGGCGCTGATGTCGTAATTGGCAAAAGCGTTGGCGACGAAGCGGACCGCTTCGCCAAGCGAGTGCACCCGGATCACAGGGTCGGCCTGGCCCTGGCCGGTGCTGCGCACGCCGGAAACCGTTGCCGGAGCATGTCGCACCCTGAAGACGGATGCCATGGCTGGTCTGTCCAAACGTCCTCTCCCACAAAGGCCGTGACGCGAATCATTCCATGAGCTTCCCCTAATGATTTCACAGGTGCCGGCCGATGAAAAGCCGGCTGGCAAAGGCGGGCTTCGGTGGCCGCTTGGCCCGTTTGTCGGGTGGGGGCGGTTATGCTATGATTTCGGTGTGGTGCTGATTTGCGCCGATGACCCGCCGCCGAGGCGGGTTTTTGTGTTTTCCAGCCTTCGCATGATGCGATACCGCTCCCTCTTCGGCGCCGCGCCGAAGGAACAGAATAGGAATTTTTTCTCAAAAAGTCGTTGACCAGCTGAGGGCAGCTATGCTACATATTTGTCCATGGTGCTGATTTGCGCCAACGACCCGCCGCCGAGGCGGGTTTTTGATTCTGAGGATGACCTTCTGGGTCCTCTGGCGGATCGGTTCCGGTCAGCCAGTCTTTGAGACGATCACGGCCAGCGATGCGAGCTTGCCCTCACTCAGGCTGCGAATGTAGTTCTTGCGTCGCTGCACGAATTCGGCGCCGAGCACGATCTCATTGGCCTGCTGCTGGGCGGGCGAGGGCAGGATGCCGGAATTGGCCCTTTTGAGCGCCAGTTCGACGTGTTCGCCGGTTTCGTCGATGATTTCGTCGATCCGGAAGCCGGCGTCCACGAACAGGGTTTTCAGGGCACTGCGGTCGACGAGGTGGCTCGTCGCCGGTGAGACCGCCCAGGGCAAGGGATAATACGGCTCTCCGCCAGCAAGCACCGCTTCGGTCCAGATCAACTTGCCTCCTGGCTTGAGCACGCGAAAAGCCTGGCCGACGACTGCGGGCTTATCGGCGATGTTCATGCCGACATAAAAGCAGATCGCCGCATCGAACGTGTCGTCGGCGAAAGGCAGTCTGGTCGCGTCCGCCTCGTGGAAGCGGACCTTCTCGCTCAACCCGCTGAGCTTGGTCAGTTGGGCGGACGCGTCGACAAAAGCCTTTGTCAGATCTACGCCGTCGACGGCGCAGCCATAGGTGGAGGCCAGGAACCGCGCCGGACCGCCGATGCCGCTGCCGATATCCAGGATGCGGTCGGAAGATGAAGGCGCCAAGCGGGCGGCATGGTCCTGCGTGGCTATCAGTTCGCGGCCGTGAAGCTGGTCGAACGGATAGAGCTGCCTGGCATCGAGAGCGTCGATTTTGGCATCGGGGATGGCGGCCAATATGCGCTCGACTATGCCGTCGCTGCCGTAGTGCGTGGTGACGTTGCTCACGGCGCGTCCTCCATCCTCATGCGCAGCTTCCCATCAATGGATTCTTTAGGCAACGGGGCGGGCGACCCGAGGGGCCTCGAGGGCAACGCTGCCGGGGAAAACGAAATAGGAATTTTTTCTCAGAAAATCGTTGACCGGGTGAGGGCAGCTATGCTACATATTTGTCCATGGTGCTGATTTGCGCCAACGACCCGCCCCCGAGGCGGGTTTTTGATTCTGGTTGCCGATTTTGAACGCTGGCGGGACAGTGCCCCCCTCTGGCCTGCCGGCCATCTCCCCCTCAAGGGGGGAGATCGGATCTAGTCACGGCCACGCTGACCTTTCGACGTCGCAAGGGAGCGGGCGCTCGAAGCTGCCAATCTCCCCCTTGAGGGGGAGATGTCCGGCAGGACAGAGGGGGTGCCACAGAACGCGACGTCTGCGAGAAATCCCATGCCACGCTACGCCACCATCATCATCGGCGACGACGGCCGCGAGGTTGTCAGCGCCATCGGGGAATTCGAGGGCGCGGCGCCGCAGGCGCGGCTGGGCCGGGTCGAGCAGGTCGCGCCCGGCGTGCTGGTCGGCATGGTGCGGGATGCGGCCGGCGGCTTTTGTTTCGCGCAAGCTGGCGTCGATGGCCGCGCTGTCGGGCTCGCCATGGCGAGGCTCAAGGCACAGGCCAGTGTTGCAAAACCGGCCCGGGCGGCGAAGCCTGCCGAGGCCGCAAGGCCGAAGCGCGCCAGGAAGGCCAGGAAGAAAATCGCCCGCTCGAAAAAGCCGGCGAGGCGGGCCAGACCGGCGCTGCCGAAGGCGGCGGTTTCCTCCGACGACGCCAACACCGTGGGGCACGCCAATGACTGACCAGGCCGATGCCGTGCCGGCGCGGCGCAAGGCGAGGCCGGCAAGGCGTAAACCTGCCGCCAGCCCGGCGATTGTCCAAAAGCCCCGCCCGAAGCGGGCGAAGAAGACGCTGGGCGACGACTTTCTCACCGCCGTGCGCGCCGATTTCCGAACCCATGGCGCCGGCGTCATCGCCGAGGTGCGGGCCGACAAGCCGGACCAATATCTGAAGATCGTGCTTTCGGTGCTGCCCAAGGATTTCGATGTCTCCATCAACCAACTGGACGGGCTGAGCGATGAGGAAATCCGCAGCCGCATCCGCGCCCTCGAAACCGTCCTCAGGCCGTTCCTCGAAGAGCCCGCTGATCTCGGCCAGAACCGAATATCTGGCGCTGCTGGCGGAGCTTGACCGCCGGCGCCGCACCAATCAGTTGGCGGCATACAAGCCTTATCCAAGGCAGGCGGAATTCCATGCCGCGGGTGCGATAAACCGCGAACGGCTGTTCATGGCCGGCAACCAGCTCGGCAAGACCAGGGCCGGCGGCGCGGAATGGGCGATGCACCTCACCGGCCGCTATCCCGATTGGTGGCAAGGCAAGGTTTTCGACACGCCCGTGCGGTTGTGGGCCGCCGGCGTCACCGGCGAGGGCACGCGCGACAATCCGCAACGCGTGCTCATCGGCCCGCCGCAGCAGCAGGCGGCCTGGGGCACCGGCATGATCCCGGCCGATGCTATTCTGCAGACCACAATGGGCCGCGGCGCACCGGGCGCGCTCGACAGCGTCGTGGTGCGCCATGGCGGCGGCGGCGACGTGCAGGCCGGCGAGAGCGTGCTGTCGTTCAAGAGCTTCGAGAAGGGCCGCGAGAAATGGCAGGGCGAGACCCTGCACGGCGTCTGGTTCGACGAGGAACCGCCGCTCGACATCTATTCAGAAGGCCTGACCCGCACCAACGCGACGGGCGGGATAACCATCGTCACCTTCACGCCGCTGCTCGGGATGAGCGATGTGGTGCTGCTGTTTTTGTCGGCGGGGGAGGTGGAGAAGATGGCGAAGGGGTGAGGGTACTGTCTTCCCTTCTCCCCTTGCGGGAGAAGGTGGATCGGCGCGCAGCGCCGAGACGGTTGAGGGGTGCTGGCCGCACCGTCATTGCCAAGCTGGAGCACCCCTCATCCGACCGAGCTTCGCTCGGCCACCTTCTCCCGCAAGGGGAGAAGGCAAGGCCGCCGCGCTCGCTCGGAAAATCTCGCCTTACCAAACTGATACGACATCTCTCCCAAGCTGATTCAGGCCCCCCGCAATGTCCCGTCACGTCACCTTCATGACCATCGACGATGCCGGGCACTATTCGCCCGACGAGCGCGCGGCGATCGTTGCCGCCTATCCCGCGCATGAGCGCGAGGCGCGCGCTCGCGGCATTCCGGTGCTGGGCTCGGGCCGCATCTTTCCGGTGGCGGAGGAATTGATCGCCTGCGAGCCGTTCCGGCTGCCGCGCTACTGGCCCAGGCTAGGGGCGCTCGATTTCGGCTGGGACCATCCGTCGGCCGCGGTCGAGCTCGCCTGGGATACGGAGGCCGACGTCGTCTATGTCACCAACGCGAACCCGTGCGCCTGGCGACCACGGCCAACATTGCCCTTTCAGGGCTGCTGATCATCGACGGCGTGGCCGCCGAAGTCGGCGACCGCGTGCTGGTGAAGAACCAGGCCGATGCCCGCCAGAACGGCATCTACACGGCGAGCGAGGGCCAGTGGTTTCGCGCCGCAGACGCGCGCACCGCGCGCACCCTGCAGAAGGGCACGACGGTGCATGTGCAGCAGGGCAGTGTCTCGGCAGATTTCGTCTATGCCTTCGAAACGCTGAATCCGGTGATCGGCACCGATGCCATCACGCTCGCCTTCTTCCTCTCCGAAGACACGCTGGGCGATGCCACGGCGGCGGCGACGGCCGCCGCCAACAGCGCGGCGGCGGCGCTTACCTCCAAGAACGCGGCGGCCACCAGCGCCACCAATGCCGGCACCTCGGCGACGNCCTCGGCGACGGCCGCGTCCGGATCCGCCACGGCGGCTGCAGGCTCCGCCTCCACGGCGGCGACTTCGGCCACCAATGCCGGCACTTCGGCAAGTGCCGCATCGGGCTCCGCCTCGGGTGCCGCGACCAGCGCCACCAATGCCGGCAATTCGGCCACCGCAGCGGCCGGCTCGGCAAGTGCGGCCTCGGGCTCGGCCACGGCGGCGTCGACCTCGGCGACCAACGCCGCAACCTCAGCCACCAACGCCGCGACATCGGCCACGGCGGCGGCAAATTCGGTGGCGGCGCTGAGCTACACCTTCTCCACGACAACCGCCGATGCCGACCCGGGCAACGGCGCCTTGCGGCTGAACAATGCCACCGCCGCCTCGGCGACCGCGGCCTATGTCGACAATCTCGACGCCGGCGGCGCCACGGTGAACGGCATTCTCGACACGTTCGACGACAGCACCAACACCATCAAGGGCCAGCTGACGCTGCGGTCCAAGGCATCGGCCGCCATCTCCTATGTGTATAACGTCACCGGCACGGTGGTGGACGGCAGCGGCTACCGCAAGCTGACGCTCGCCTATGTCAGCGGCTCCGGCGCCTTGCCGACAACGGCAGGCGGCATCTGGCTGATGTTCGACCGGGCAGGGGACAAGGGGGCGGATGGGCTTGGGGCAGGCGATTTCACAGGGCCGGCTTCCTCGGTGAGCGACAACATCGTCACCTTCAACGGCACAACGGGCAAGGCGGGCAAAGACAGTGGCATCAAGGCGAGCGACCTGATCGCCGGGCCTGCGTCGGCCGTTGCCGACAACATCGCCACGTTCAATGGTACCACGGGCAAGATCACCAAGGACAGCGGCGTGGCGGTGTCGAGCCTGGCGCCAAAGGCCAGCCCGACGTTTACGGGTGTTCCAGCCGCCCCGACAGCCGCGCCCGGCACGAACACGACGCAGCTTGCGACGACGGGGTTTGTCAAGGCGGCGATCGATGTCGTGCTGGGTGGGGTGTCAGCGACGTTTGATACGCTGGCGGAGATTGCGGCGGCACTCGGTCTGCTGGCCCCGATCGCCAGTCCGACATTCACCGGGGCGCCCGCTGCTCCCACCGCCGCGCCAGGCACCAACACCACGCAACTAGCGACCACGGCTTTTGTCGCGTCCAGTATAAACTATAGCACGGGCAATGCCGCCTTGGTGGCAGGCGGTATCGGTACTTACAGTCTCTGCGCGACCAGTCCGGCTGCATCCCTGGGCACCGGTCAGGTGGTTGCGGGAAGCACGCTTAAATATTCACATGCCGGCGGTAACCCTAGCGGCACTACATCTCCACCTGGAAGTTGGCAGTGTATGAGCGCGACTAGTTCTACTGGTGGTGCTGCCGGCGTGGCAGTATTCTTGAGGGTCTCGTAATGGAATACCGCAACGCTACTTACAACCAGGCCGGCACCATTGACGTGGAGATCGATCACGCTGATTTCGGGTGGATACCCTTCACCGCGTCGCTGGATGATCCGGACCCGCTCGGTAGGGAGCTTTATAAAGAGATTACCAAGGACTCCTCGGTTGCACCTTATGTGCCGCCCCCGCCGGCCCGCCAGCAGGTGGCGAAATCCGTTGTCCAGGCACGCATCATCGACGCCGGCATGATGGGCGCCGTCTATGCAGCTTTGACAGCAAACCCGATCTACTTCGCGCGTTGGTTCGCGCCGGGCCACCCGGTAGTCTACTGTGATGATCCGGACGTCGTTGGGCTTGTGCAGGCGCTGGGGCTCGATCCGGCAGCGATCCTCGCGCCCTAAACGACGGGAGGCTTGGCAGCTTCGGCTGCTGCCCTATCAAAGCGTAGCGGCACGGCATCGACCGCTGCGGTCGCGAAAAAGCTCCAGTTTCGAAGATGCCCAAAGGCACGGGTGGCCTCGACCCGGATTCTGTCGATTGCCCGCTTGTTTCTGTGGAGTGGCGGTGTGAATTGGATCTGGGTCGGAGAAGCGGTATTCCCAGAAATGAAAAGAGCCTGGACGCAGAGCGCTGGCATCAGCTGGTAGATGTTACTGCGCGCGCTCGTCATTTGTCCCGGACTGAAGAGTGCGACGTCAACCGGTGCCTTAAGACGCATCGTGCTCTTGAGCAATCTTCGGGCAGCCCCTTTTGAAATCAGATATCCGCATGAGCCTAGATGCTGCCCGAACAGTCGCGTTACGGAGTATCCATTCTTGGCCGGTGTGTGCCGACTACCAACTCTCACGCGGTTGTAGAATGTTTCGATCTTGACCAAATCTGCGTCTAGCGGAATCCAACTGTCATCGAGAAGCATGGATCCGGCGTCGTGGCTGAAAACGACATCGTCTTCGAACACTACACCATACTGATCAGGCCCGTCGGCGATGATATCCCAGCAGCGCCGATGGCTGAGAAAACAACAGACTTCCGCCTCTGTCAGAGGGGGCGCCGCGAGCGGAGCCCCAGCGCGTGCATCAACACCGGCAACGCGCTCAAAGGCAACTCCGATCCGCGAAAATTCCACCGTGACAGCCGCAAGGCGATCGATTGCCCGGTCAAGATTGATCACGAAACACTTCACTTGTCGCCCCGCACTGCATGAAAGCAAATCAGCGACTTCTACTTCGTCCCCACATGATCGTGAAGTTCACAGGTAGTTTTTGCCGCCACTTTCAGCTCTATACGGATGGCCATTGACAGTCAACTTCTGCGAGCGTGAGTGTATCGCGGGCGGTTGGCCAAGCTTCGAATGCTTGTGATTAATGTGGCGATCAGTTCGGCTTGCGCAGCGCGTTCATGATGAGGTCGGCATCATGGCTGGCGCCGCTTGCCATCGATGCGCACAAGCTGCCCGCCATCGTAAGTGTGTATTTTGTTGGCTTTGGTGGCGACTTGCTCGCACAACCCGCGACGCAGTTCCGACCACGGCTTGGGCAGCGCCACCCAGTCGCCATTTGATTGATCATCCCCATCGTAAAACCCCTTCGGCTCACGCCCTGGCCGATCATTATCCAAATTCCTCCGAAAGGAACTCCCCATGGACCGCAACTTCGCGCGGGCGCTTGCGCTTGTCTTGAAATCCGAGGGGGGCTGGTCGGACAATCCGGCCGATCCGGGCGGCGCCACCATGAAGGGAGTGACGCTGGCGAATTTCCGCCGCTATGTCAGAGCGGACGCCACCAAGGCCGATCTGCGCCAGATCAGCAATGACCAGGTCGCGACCGTCTATCGGCGGTTCTATTGGGACGCGGTGCTCGGTGCCGAACTGCCTGATGGCGTCGATTACGCCGTGTTCGATTTCGCCGTGAACAGCGGGCCGGGCAGGGCGGCCAAATATCTGCAGGCCGCGGTGGGCGCCGTGCAGGACGGTCGCATTGGGCCGGCCACGCTCGGCGCGGCCAGGGCAAAACCGGCGGGCGTCGTCATCGATCAGCTTTGCGACGCGCGGCTGGCGTTTCTCAAGCGTCTTCCGACATGGCCCACGTTTGGCAGGGGGTGGAGCGACCGGGTCAGGTCGGTTCGCGCCGATGCGCTCAAGATGACGGCACACCCAGCCCCGCCGACGCCAGCCCAGCCAGCCACGGTTCCGCAGGCGTCCACGCCGGTTCCCGCTGCTCCCGAGCCTCCGGCCGCGCCGGAGATCATCCATCCTGCTCCAACCCCGACCGGAGCGCCTGCAACCGTCGAAACCAGATGGCTTTGGCGGCTGCTCAACGCAATCGCCAAAGTCATCTTCAAGAGGAACTGACCATGCCACGCTATGCGAAATTCGTCGTTGCCCTTGTCGGCATCGGCACGCTCATCGGCCTGCAACAGGCCGGCGTGGAAATCCCCGGCCTTGCCGATATCGTGCGCGATCTGATCGTCGGGGCTCTCGTGGCCGGCGGCGTTTATCAAGTCCCAAACCGGGGGGCATGAGATGGACCACGCTATCACCATCGGCGATGTCCTGATTGCCTCCGCCGTCAGCATTGCTGTCGTTGGCCTTGGCGGCCTGGCGGCATGGGTGCTGTCGCTCTATGCCAAGGGCATGCCGCGATGAGCGCGCTTCTCGCCTTTCTGCTCGGCAATCCAACCATTCTGGGCATCGGTGCCGCCATCCTCGCGACACTCGGCTGGGGTGTCCACCAGCGGCTCTCCGGCGAACGCAGCGAGCGCGCCAGGCAGGCCGCCGCCGAGGCCGCGGCGCGCGATGTCGCCGACCAGGTCCAGAACGATATCGGCGCGCTGCCGGCCGCCACCGCCCGGAAGGAGCTCAAATCATGGGCAAGGGATTGATGCTGGCGTTGGTCCTGGCCGCGATGGCCGGGTGCACAACCGTCAAGGGTGGGTTCTGTGCGGTGTCCAGCCCGCTGCGC
This sequence comes from Mesorhizobium sp. LNHC232B00, assembly GCF_000502435.1. Lineage (NCBI taxonomy): Bacteria > Pseudomonadati > Pseudomonadota > Alphaproteobacteria > Hyphomicrobiales > Phyllobacteriaceae > Mesorhizobium > Mesorhizobium sp. LNHC232B00. Next base: position 3,512 of record NZ_AYWP01000029.1, on the reverse strand, counting down.
CTGTCGACGACCGCCGTGGACGTGCTGTCGGACACCGAGGTCAAGGCGCTGCTGGCACATAACCGCAAGGGCGAAAAACTGTGCGGCTGGAAGCCTTGACGGTTGTCTTGCTTCGCTCGGCACGGCTGCTCGGCGAGCTGGCGCCGAGTCGATCTTTGACTTCCGTAAGAAGGGTGGTGACATGATGCACGATCTGTTCGACCTGCTGGGCATCAAGGGACCTGTCGTCGCCGCCGGTCTTGCCGGCGGTGTCCTGCGCGCCCTGTCGCGCCACCGCTACAAACTGCGCGAAATGGTGGCGTCGCCGATCTGCGGCGCGCTTGCCGCAGCCTATCTGACGCTGCCCGTGGTCCAATATTCCCGCGCTACCGGCCTGCCGCTGGCCAACGACGACACCACGACGCTGGCGGCGGCCTTTCTCATCGGCGTCTGCGCCATGTGGATATCGGATATCTTGTTCGAGGTGATCGTGCGCAAGTTCAAGCCGGCACCGGACGAGTAACTTTGCTCGGTGTTGGGAATCCCGCATGCGACGGCTCGATCAAGCCAAAGCCCGCCTCGGCTCGCGCCGGGGCGGGCTTTTTGCATTTGTGGCTCATGGCCAGCCGCTGCTATATCCCAGCGCAGGAATGCCGAACTCGCGGTGGCGTTGATCCAGTCCGGACTTATGAATGCCTATTGAACGATACGATGGAAACCGCGAGGCTTTACGGCCTCTGTTTGCCCTGGCAGACGATTCTCCCATGCAGATTTCCGGCTATATCGGTCGTGGCGAGGTGATGGTCGCTCGCGAGGGCGGCCGGATCGTCGGCCATGTGCAGATCATCGAGACGGGCGAGGGCGGTGTCTTCGAACTCAAGAGCCTTGCGGTCCGTCCGGCAAGGCAGAGCGAGGGATTGGGGCGGGCCCTTGTCACAGCGGCAATTACCCGCTGCCGTGAGCGCAACGGCCGGCGCCTGATCGTCTCGACCGCTACGGCCGATATCGGCAATTTGCGGTTTTACCAGCGACAGGGCTTTCGAATGTGTCGCATCGTGCAGGATGCGTTCGGGCCATCGACCGGCTATCCCGAAGGCTTGCTCGTGAATGGCATTCCGCTGCGCGACCAGGTGGTGTTCGAACGCGACCTCGGCGCGGATTGAGCGGCAACAGCTACAAGCTCAGCAAGCGCAGCATCGCGACCGTCGAAGACGACGAAATAGCCCGCTCCGGTTCGCCGGAGCGGGCTATTTCGCGTTTTTACCCTAGGCGAGAATGTTGACCGCGCGGGCCGCGACCAGCGCGATCGTCAGCAGTGAAATCATGGCTTCCGCCATCATCAGCAGCTTGGCGCGCTGGGAGAGCGGCAAGGTGTCGGTCGGCGAAAACGCCGTCGCATTGGTGAAGGCGAGGAAGAAATAGTCGACGAAGCCCGGCAGCCATTGGGCAAGCTCGCGGTCGTTCAGCGTCATCTGCGCAAACAGGAAATCGGCCTGCGCAAGCTTGACGAGGCCGCAGGTCGGGGGGCCGCCGCGGTCGGTGCTCCAGAACCACAAGGCGAACACGATGACGTTTGTCACCCAGATGTTGAGAGCGTCGATCAGCAGTGTCGTGCCGCTGCTGCCGGCATGTCCCTCCAGCAAGGCACGCACCAGCAAGACCAGCGAGCCGCAATTCATGACGCTGATGACAGCGGTCATGGCCAGGGCGGTTCGGCGGATCATGGCGCGAAACTGGCCGATCGCATGCCATTCGTGGTCCTCGACCGCTTTTCTGGTGACGACCTGTGTCCATGCCGTCGCCACCGACAACGGCACGAGCAGGGCCGCTTCCAGTCCCGGCGCCAGCCAGCGCGGACCGAATGAGAGATTGTTGATGACCAGAAGCTGCAGGCAGATGATGACGAGAACCGCTGCGCGCGCCAGCCAGAAGTCGAGCGCACGGTAGTGAATGACGGCATGTTGATGGCGCATCTGGAATCCGGATGTTCAGGCAGGGCCTTCAGGCCATGTGCCTTGAGAAGGCGGGGGCTGCAGAGCGTTGAAATTCCAGTTCAATCTTGGTGTCGCAATGGCACGCAAGTATACATTTTTGTAAGCTTTGGTGTTTGGGCTGTTCGGCAAACCGGACGATGTGGTTTAAGCGCCGCATGGTGGGGATCGATGACTCCTTGGATCGCTGGGTGCCGGCGGGGCTGCCTGCCCCGGGTTTGAGTTCGTTATCTGTCTGGTCCGGCCTGCTTCGCCAACCCTGGCACTTGCTGGCGCTTTTGTGCCTGGCGCAGATCTTGTGCTGGACGGTGGTGCCAGCGCTCGTCGATCCCGCGCCGCCCGGCGATGTCGTGGAGGGCTTCATGTGGGGCCGCGAATGGGTGCTTTTGACCTACAAGCACCCGCAGCTCCCTGGTTGGCTGCTCGAGACCAGCCATCTTCTGACCGGATCGTTCCGCTGGCCGCAATATCTGCTCGCCCAGCTGACCATCTCCGCGACCTTCATCCTGGTCTATCTGCTGGCCCGCGACATGCTGGGCCAAAGCCGGGCGCTGGCTGCCGTACTTTTGATGCCGTCGGTCTATTTCTTTGGCTGGCCGACCCCGCAATTCAATCATGACTATGCGCAGATGCCGTTCTGGGCGGCGATCTGCTGGCTGCTTTGGCGCGCGGGCCGTGGTGGCGGGCCGGGCTGGTGGCTCGCGCTCGGGCTGGTCTCGGGCGTCGGGCTTTATGCCAAATTCTCCACCGGCCTGCTGCTTGCCTTCGGCGCTCTGTGGCTGTTGTCCGATGCGCGCGCGCGCAGCCGGCTGGTGACACCTTGGCCGTGGCTTGGCCTTGCCGTCTTTCTCGCCGTCGCCATGCCGTTGGCCGTCGAGCTCTACCGTATCGATTTCCTGCCGCTGACCTATTTCGCCGGTCGTGACGAATGGGTGACCGAACACCGAGCGCGCCTTTATTATGCCGGTGTCCAGATGGCCGGACTCTCCGGCTTTTTGCTGGTGCTGGCGATATCAGGGCTGCTGCGGCACTCGCCGGCTCCGCAAGAGCCCGTCGAGCGCGGCTCGCGTGTTTATCTCATGTGGATGGGCCTTGGGCCCGCGGCGCTGGTCATGGTCGCCTCGCTGTTTACCGGCACCGGCGAAGCCTGGGGCGCGCCGATGTACAATCTTGTCGGCGTCGTCGCGCTCGCGTTCTTGGGCCATCGGCTTGGCGCCACAGAGATGCGAAAACTGACGATCTGCGCATTCATCTGCATCATCGGCATGTCAGGCGCCTATGCGGCCATCCGCTGGACGGACTGCAATGTGCGCGGGCGCATGGACGCCGTTTGCTGGCCGGCACGACCGATCTCAGACGAGGCCGAGGCGGTCTGGCACGCGGCTGTGCCCGGCCGACTCGACATCGTCGGCGGCGACACCAATCTGGCGATGCTGGCGGGTCTCAATGCCTATGACAAGCCGTCGATGCCCTTCCCGAGAGATGGGTGACAGTTCATTCCGGATAGATGGGTTACACTTTCGGCCCTTTGCAAGGAGAGCA
>NZ_AYWP01000028.1:0-65901 GCF_000502435.1 Mesorhizobium sp. LNHC232B00 | reverse complement strand
CTTCGATCCGCCATCTCAAGGGTTCGCAGGCCGAGCGCGACGCCCAGCAGCAGCAGGCGAGCCGGACCAAGCAGATCCTGTCGGCCGCCGGATTGCCGGTGGTGGAATCGCCGACCCATATCGTGCCGCTGCTGGTCGGTGACCCCGAACTGTGCAAGATGGCCAGCGACCGCCTGCTTGGCGTGCACGGCATCTACATCCAGCCGATCAACTACCCGACCGTGCCGCGCGGCACGGAACGGCTGCGCATCACGCCGACACCGTTCCATTCGGATGAGTTGATCGCTGGACTGCAGGATGCGCTGGTCGAGACCTNGGCTGCGCATCACGCCGACACCGTTCCATTCGGATGAGTTGATCGCTGGACTGCAGGATGCGCTGGTCGAGACCTGGGATGCGCTGGGCATTCCCTATGGTTCCGCCGGCCGGCCTTCTGTCGCCAAGAGCGACCGGATCGTGCCGCTGCTGGTGCCCAAGTCAGGCGGCTGAAAGCCCGTTTGAAAAACTCTCCAAGAGAAAACATTGATCAGGCGCAAGGCGCCGATCTCGGCGTAGCTCCAGGATGACGACAAACCTCCAAGGAGCAGACCATGAGCCACATGTCCCAGACGTCTTTTGGCGATTTGAACCACGCCGCCCAGCAGGCTCAACAGTGGGTAAAGGAGCTTGCCAGGGATCTCCGCTGGAGCGAACCAAGTGCTTGCCGACTGTTGCGATGCGTTCTGCACACGCTGCGGGACTGGCTGTCCGAAGCGGAAATGGCTGATCTTTCAGCACAGTTGCCTGTCTTGGTTCGCGGCATGTACTTCGAAGGCTGGAAGCCATCGGCCGCAGCCCATGGTCCTAAGAAGCGCGACTTTGTTCTCAGTGTCCGCAACAGCTTCGGATATGATGAAGATGTGGATTTCGATGTAGCGGTCAACGCGGTTTTCATGCTGCTCGATCGACATATATCGCACGGCGAGATCGTGCAGGTAAGGGCGTCCATGAAGAAGTCGCTTCGTCAGCTGTGGCCAGCGGACTGACCGGTTCCTGGACCGCCGGGCGGTTAGAGACCGGCCGGCATATCGCTGGCTCTGATGCAAAATCAGGCAAGAACAGGAGATCGCATCGATGCTGATCCGCACACTTTCCGTCCTGGAATGTACCAGATTGTTGGGCGCCAACCGCGTGGCCCATCTTGCATGCGCGAAGGACGGTCAGCCCTATGTCGTTCCCCTCCATTACGTTTATTCGGATGCTCATCTTTACGCGTTCTCCATGCCGGGCAAGAAAATCGAATGGATGCGAGCCAATCCGCTGGTGTCTGTTCAGATTGACGAACACGGCGAAGGACGAGGCTGGAGGAGCGTTGTCGCCGATGGCCGTTACGAGGAACTGCCCGACCGGATTGGGCACAAGGTGCAGCGCGATCATGCCTGGGCGCTGCTGAGCAAGCACGCCGATTGGTGGGAGCCTGGCGCTCTCAAACCTGAGAAATCAGAGGTTGCGACCGATCTTCCACACGTCTTCTTCCGTATTTTGGTCGCCACGGTTTCGGGGCGGGAAGCAGTGGACAGCTAGTTTGCTCGGGGCGTCATCCATCGGGCGCAACGGCACACTATCAGGTCGCACGCAACCAACGGCCCAGACATCCCGGCGAACACCTAAGTAGTTTTCCTTAGGGATATAACCGAATTTCGGCGGGCCCGGAATCGCGCGATTGCTGTCTTCGCGGAACAACCGGGAACACAGTCATGTACGCTCAACAAATCGCCAAGATTGAATTGCCATCGCAGCCGAGCCCGTTCGCGCTTCTCGATGGGGCCATGGCACAGCCGGTCAGCTTCTTCCCCGCCGGCACAGAGATCTACGCCCAAGGCGAAAAGGCCGGACCTCTTTACCAGGTCGAATTCGGCGCCGTTCGTGTATACCGGCTGCTGGCTGACGGCCGCAGGCAGATCAGCGCCTTTCATTTGGCCGGAGAAACCTTCGGCTTCGAGGCCGATGCCACACACCATTTCTTCGCCGAGGCAATCGGTGCGACCGGCATTCGCGTTTTCCGGATCGCCTCAACAGCAGATATGTCCAGTCAGTTGCTGCCGCTTGCACTCAAGGGTTTGATCAGGGCCCAGGAGCATCTGCTGGTCCTCGGCCGCCAGAATGCCATCGAACGCGTCGCAGCATTCCTGGTCGACATGGCGGGACGTCAGGGTGGCCTGCGTCAAATCGAGTTGCCGATGTCGCGACTGGATATCGGCGACTATCTCGGCCTCACCATCGAGACGGTGTCGCGGGTCTTCACCCGCCTGAAGGACAAAAGCGCCATTCGCCTGCTCGGCTTGCGGAGCATCGAAATACTGAAGCAGAACATGCTGCTGGAAATGGGTGGATGACACGCGAAAACTGCTGGGCAGAACGCCAGAACCATCGTGCCACCTCGACTTCGATGGCGAGACCGTCAGCAGCAAACTCACCGGGACCGTTCAGCTATCGAGCGGCAAGTTCGCCGTGCTCGAGCAGGCGCACGAGTTCACCCTTGTGCCGTGGCGGCCGGTCACCGACTGCCAGATCGGACGCGAAGTCAACGGCATCGTGCGGGGCGGATCGATGTCCTGGCGGTTGGGACGGCAGCGAGGACTCGGCATTTAGCCCATGGTGCGGTTATTCCGGCAGTCCGGCAGCGACCATCAGGCGCAAGGTGCTTTGTGATGCGACTGGTTGCGGTAAGGAGTCGACATAGTTGGTGTATCTTGCAGGAAAGCATGTGCGGGGGGTGCAGTCGGCTGCTCCGCGTCCGTCCAAGAAAGTCTCGCGATCGCCCCTTGTCGTATTCTCATCCGAGCCAGCGTGAACTTCGCAATGTTTTCGGCCGTTCTCACTGTCTGAGAATGTGCCGGCACGTCGCGGCACTTCCGTGATATTCAGCATTGCCTCCAGCGAGCGACCATATCTCGTCGCAACGATGTTCCCGCAGCGACACCGGTTCCGGGCGTTGCGCTACCCGGCATTAGCGCGCATCTGACGTCGGGATGTGCGCCTCGCGCGCGGCGCCGCTTCGACGATATGTCCATTTGTGGNGCATTAGCGCGCATCTGACGTCGGGATGTGCGCCTCGCGCGCGGCGCCGCTTCGACGATATGTCCATTTGTGGGCAACACAGCGTCTTTGCGCGATCTCGCGTCGGTCACTCGGTGCAACCGCTCGTAGGGCAGCAATTCCTTAATGCGCGCGTCAAGGGTCACGATCTCGGCGCGCAGATCTTCGCATTCCTGCCTCTGGATATCGAGCTGTATCTGGTCTGAAGCCAGTTGCAATGAAAGCTCCGATAGGTTGGTGCTGACCGCCGACAGGTTTTTCTTGTCGCCTTCGCTCTCGGTTTTGAGGGCGACAAGCCTTTCCTCCGCGATCCGGCGCTCGGTCGCGAAATCGTTAACCTGGGTTCTGAGCAGGGTGATCTCGGCGGAGGTTTCGCTGCTGTTGTTGGTTTCCTTCTCCAGCCTCGATCGCAACTCCTCTATCTCGGAACGCAGCCCGCGCATCTCCGCGTGGGCGCGCGCCCGTTCGGCAGCGCTGTCGCTTTCCACGATGCGGGCCGCCTCGGTTGCCTCGGCGAGCTTGGCATGCGTGGTCTCCAGTGACTTCTGCAGCCGGGCTCCTTCCTTCTCGTGCCTGCCAAGTTGCGNCAGCCTCGATCGCAACTCCTCTATCTCGGAACGCAGCCCGCGCATCTCCGCGTGGGCGCGCGCCCGTTCGCCAGCGCTGTCGCTTTCCACGATGCGGGCCGCCTCGGTTGCCTCGACGAGCTTGGCATGCGTGGTCTCCAGTGACTTCTGCAGCCGGGCTCCTTCCTTCTCGTGCCTGCCAAGTTGCGCCAACAGCTCGGCTATGTGCGCGCTTTCGTTGGCGTGAGTTGCCGCGAACTCGTCCAGTTTATGCCGAGCCTCGGTCTCCCGCTTTTGCGCCTGCTCGAGCTCGACCGAAAGGCCGACCTGCCTTTCGCGCAGCAGCTTGTTCTCGCTTGCGCGTCTGTCGACCTCCACGGTTTTGACGGTCAGGGCATTGACGATCTCGCCGAACTGCGTTTCGCGCCTTGCACTCTCATGGCCCATTTCCACCAGCTCGAGCCGTGCCTTCGCAAGCGCTGTACGCAGCGACTCGCGGTCCTGGACTATGCCGGCCTCGCGCTGTTGCCAGACCTCGGCTGCACGGTCGAGTTCGCGCAGCTTGCGGCCGGTGTCGAGCAATTGTTCCGACAAGGACTTGTGTTCCGTGGTCAAAGCGACATTGGCCAGTTCCAACTCGTTGGCCCTCAGGGTATCGCGATGCAGAACGTTCAGAATCTCGCGCGTCATGCGATGCGCGGTGGCTATCTCGGCCAATCTGGTTTCGATCTCTTCCAGGTNCGAGCAATTGTTCCGACAAGGACTTGTGTTCCGTGGTCAAAGCGACATTGGCCAGTTCCAACTCGTTGGCCCTTAGGGTATCGCGATGCAGGACGTTCAGAATCTCGCGCGTCATGCGATGCGCGGTGGCTATCTCGGCCAATCTGGTTTCGATCTCTTCCAGGTGGCCTTGCCCGTCCCGGAAAAGCCCGGCGACGGCCTCCAGGGCAGCAAGCCGGGTCTGTGTGTGCGGTGTCAACCTCACGGACGGCGCGTCGCTTTCGCCTTCAGCAGGGCCAGTGTCCTCGTTTGCCGGCACTTCCGCACCTTCCGAACCCTGCCCATCGGTCGAAAGGCAGTCCTCGATTGCTTCGGCCAGGTCCGATTGGAATTCCTGAAATTCCTTGTCTACGTTCTCGGCCCGCTTGATTAGAGATTTGAAACTCACCACGACACACCCCTTATGCTCACCTTAGGCTGGCCTCCGGGCACACTTAACGAATTGCTAATGTATCGCATCACCTTCCATTCCGAAAGAGGCGGCTGCCATGGCCGAANCTTGCCCGTCCCGGAAAAGCCCGGCGACGGCCTCCAGGGCAGCAAGCCGGGTCTGTGTGTGCGGTGTCAACCTTACGGACGGCACGTCGCTTTCGCCTTCAGCAGGGCCAGTGTCCTCGTTTGCCGGCACTTCCGCACCTTCCGAACCCTGTCCATCGGTCGAAAGGCAGTCCTCGATTGCTTCGGCCAGGTCCGATTGGAATTCCTGAAATTCCTTGTCTACGTTCTCGGCCCGCTTGATCAGAGATTTGAAACTCACCACGACACACCCCTTACGCTCACCTTAGGCTGGCCTCCGGGCACACTTAACGAATTGCTAATGTATCGCATCACCTTCCATTCCGAAAGANGCTCACCTTAGGCTGGCCTCCGGGCACACTTAACGAATTGCTAATGTATCGCATCACCTTCCATTCCGAAAGAGGCGGCTGCCATGGCCGATCCCGACCAAGCCGGCCGCATGGACGAGAACATCGTCATGTTCTTAGGCGCGCGAACCACCCTACGCACCTTGGGTCGACCTTCCGGCTCTAACATTGCTAAAGGCCGTCACCGTGGCTTTGCGGAACGCAGGGAGAGCGACCCCCAACCAACTCTACCGCTAGGACAAACAACTGATCCTGCATTCGGGACTGCAGCGGGTCGCTGAGGCGGCTTGCTGCCATCCCTCGCGATCAGTGCATTATCCGTTGCCACAACCAGGCAAAAAAGCCAGCTCCACCGACCGTCCCGCGCACCCGGGCGCCGGCCCAGCGCGCTTTCATGGTAGCGCCGACGTGGCAATCGCAGACGATGTCGTGGAGTTGCCAGTCGCTCAATTCGAAGAAGCGCTTTGCCTCGCCATATGTGTCGTCCTTCAGACCCGATTCCCGCAGGATCGGATCTTCAAAGGCAACTGTAATCGCGGATCCTTCACAGCGCGCCATGGCCCGTGCTTCCGGGTGCAAATGTTCGGTGCCTGTCAACGCGCCGAGGCATCGCTCGGGGGTCCGTTCGAGAAGTTCAGCCCAACGCGCGATGCGCTGCTGTCGTGTCATTTCGGAATGCGGCGCCGAGAGTTCGATCCTGGCGACGGCTTGCAGCTGGTCGATTGTCTGATGTTTCATGGCCTGCTCCTATTGTTCCTTCGAGAAGCGAACTGGCCTTTCAAGCGTTTGTTCCACGCGCAGCTAATATTTACCGCACCCATTGGAACCGATGGCCCGTTTGCGCGGTTCGGGCACGGTCCCGCAGCCGGCACCCTGCCGCCGCGCGTGGCCCCGATGAACATTCGATGGAGACAGTCATGAAATACTTGATGGGAATAACGGCCACCGCACTGTTTTTGGCGGGCGCCGGCGCAGTTGTCGCGCAGGATGTGGTGATCCAGCCGGAGCAGGAAACCGTTATCAAGGAATATGTGAAGAAGCAGCCGCTTGCGTCGGTCAAAGTACCGGGCGTCGAACTCAATGTGGGTTCGACGTTGCCGGACACCGTCCAACTTCACGAGGTCCCCGACGTTCGATACCGCTACGTGGTGGTCGACAACCAGACGGTCCTCGTCGATCCCGACACGCGTAAGATCGTGAAAGTCATTCAATGAACCCTGGCGGTTCCACCGACTGGTGGAGGTGATTTCGGATGCAAAATCACGGTCGCGAAGCTCTGCCTCGCGACCGTGATTTGTTTTTCGCAGGAGTTCGAACACAGTGGCGCAACGATTCCTTTGTTCTGCGGCCTCCTCGCCGGCCGACCTCACACCGTGATCGCCATTGGTCGTTGATATCAGCTCCATTTCGACGAGCGGATTTTGACGTGCTGCCCTTCCGCGTCGCGCGCAGGGAACAACCCCTTCCGTGGAAAGTTAGTCCACGGCTACACCACCGGTGAGCTTTCACGACAACCTAGGGAGACAGAACCATGGCGACTGCAAAAAGAGCGACGACAAAAGGACTGGAGGCCTTGTTCCTCGATGGGCTGAAGGACATCTACTACGCCGAAAAGAAAATACTCAAAGCCTTGCCCAAGATGGCAAAGGGCGCTGAGTCCGAGGACGTAGCCGCGGCCTTTGAGAAACATCGCGTCGAAACCGAAGGCCAAGTCGATCGCCTCGAGCAGGTGTTCGAGCTTATGGACAAACCGGCTCGCGGCAAAACCTGCCCGGCGATCGATGGCATTCTCGAGGAAGGATCGGAAATCCTTGACGAGTACAAGGGCGACCCAGCGCTGGATGCAGGACTGGTCGGCGCGGCACAGGCCGTCGAGCACTATGAGATCGCGCGCTATGGCACGTTGGTGGCGTGGGCTGAACAGCTTGGCAAAAGTGACATAGTCAAGCTCCTCAAGGATACGTTGAAAGAAGAGGTTGCGACGGACGAAGCGCTTTCCGGATTGGGTGAAGGCGGCGTCAATGAACGCGCCTTGGAACAAGCTGCCTGACCGAAAATCGCTCCGGTGCCAAAGCGCCGGGGCGACTTTCGCGCCCCACCGCCACAAAGCCTCACCGTCAAGGGTCAGGACTCCCTGGCGTAAGGAAGAAACGAGCCTCAGCAGATCGAGGAGAACCATCATGAAGGACAAGACAGCCGATATCGACCACACATTGCCGCAGCTAGCCATCGACGATCGGCAGGTGAGGCAGCTCGCGGCGACGACCGATTTGCCATCCAGGCAGGCCCGCGAACTGGTGCGTCGTCACGGCAACGACCCCAAGAAGCTAGAAGAGTTGGCGAAGTCGATCAACGCGACCGACTGAATCCAGGCAAGATGTCAGTCGGAGATGCATGCCGTTGGCATCAGATTTCGAGCAAGGCATAGGGTCGGCCACTCGGCTTGTCGACATGCATGGCGACGTTGTAGACCTTCGCTCCGCCGGGCGTCTGACCTTCGTAAGAACCGCGATGTGCATGCCCGTGCACGACGGCGCTGACCTTGAACCGATCGATCGTTTCGGCCAGCCGTGAAGAGCCCAGGAATGGGAATATCTCCAGCGGCTCTCCCGCGACGGTGTCGGCTATGGGCGCGTAGTGGAGGATCACCAACGTTCGCTTCGCGCGCACCTGGCGCATCGCATTTTCAAGTTGCATCGCCTCGTTCACGCTTTCCGCGACCATAGCCTTGATCGCCGGCTCGCCGAAGGAGCCGAGCATGCGCGCCCCGAAGCCGCCGACAAAGCCCTTCACGCCAACAAAGCCGACCTGCTCGATTTCGATCGCCTGCCCGTCGAGAAGGCGAACCTCCGCTTGGCGCAATATATTCGTGACATCTTCCACTGCGCCGGACTCATAATCGTGATTGCCGAGCACTCCCACCACCGGGATGGAGCAGTTGCGCAAATCCTCCGCCAGCAGCTCCGCTTCATGCGGCTTGCCGAGATTGGTGAGGTCTCCCGTGAGAACCAGAACATCGGCTTCGCGGGATATCTCGCTGAAAAGGTCGCGGTATGACGCCTGGGCATCTTCGCTGACATGCAGGTCGCCCATCGCGGCAATTCTAAGCGTGCGTACGCCGTCCGCCGTGGAATCCTTGATGTCGTCAACCATCGCGAAATTCTCCCGCGCCGCCGACGCCGGCAAAACCCCACTCCTTGACGTCGATCTCGTAATCGGTTTGCGAAAGCAAGCGCCCACGGCAGATCTTCATCCTTGGAGGCGGCAACTGCCGTTGCTTGGCGAGGCGGTCGAGCAACTCGTCGAGCAGCCAGGCAGGAATATGGTCGCGCTCGCTCGGATAGATCCATCTGAAATTGAGAAGCTGCATCAGCAGCACCTCCCAGTGAACCTCCAGATAGGAAAGCAGCCGGTGCCAATCGACCTGGTCATGCGCCTTGAGGATCGTATGGGCTATGTCGGCGCCATCATGCCGCCCTCTGTCCTGGATGAAGCATTTGGACCAGATGAGCTCGGTCGGGCCGATTACCCTCACCCGGCTGCCCAGCAGCTCGGTTTGGCGGGCGTGTTCCAGCCACTGGTCGCCAACAGGCATCATGCCGTTGGCCGAGCCGAATATGACGTCGAAGAAATGCGTCCCCTTGAACACCTTGCCAAGCCACCGGTCATCTTCGATCTCGACGGCATATCCAAGCTGCTTGAAATGGGCGAGGATCCGGGCATAGTCGCCAGCCTTACAGAAGATATCGAGGTCCTTGGTCTGCCGCATGACGCCCGTATAGGCGCTGACCGCGTAGGTTCCCGCGACCAGAAACGGAATGTCCGTGGCGGTAAGCTCGTGGATTGCTTCCGTGTAGAACACCTCCGCCTCCGCGTTCTTGAGTGTCGGCGCCGCCTTTGGGTCGATCCTGGGAAGCGAAACCAGAACGTTTTCAGGCAATGGATCATTGGTCATGAACGATGACTCCGAATCCGGACAAGCGGCAGTCGCTCGTTGAGTAACAACATGAACACCACCTGGTTCCGCAGTACCGGGAGCGGCGGAATTTTCAGCTCGTTCAATATCGGGAATTCGGCTGGCGCTTGATCGTCGCTTCGGCGTAACGCGGGGTCGCGCCTTGCAATTCGGCTGCAACGGCTTGCCGATGCCGTCACAGAAACAAGATCAAGCCCACCCGCTCGGGGTGGGCTGTGGAAGTTCCTGCTCCTAGCGGTTCTTATGGCTCTGTTGGCCGGCTTTGACATGTTGTTCATGCGTGCCGCCGCGGGTGCCGGACCCATCGCCCTGCTGCCGCTGATCGCCGCCAGCTGCCTGCTGCTGCTGGCGACCTTTGTTTTCCATGTTCTTGTGGCTCTGCTGGCCCGCCTTCACATGCTGCTCGTGACTACCACCTTGGTTAGGCATTGTTCTTCTCCTTACTGTTCAACGAGGCGACAAGTGCCTCGGGAATCTAAGGAAATTGAAGGCTGAATGTTCCCAGCAGTAACACTTCGTGAAGCCTCGTCCTCGGTAAATGCAGCCACGCCTCCCCGATCAAGGCCGATTGATCGCCCGAGCGCTGTCGCGATCGGTCTCGTCAGGGATATATTCGCCGGCATTGGCATCGAAGCCGGTCCAGCCGCCAGCCTCGTAAGCCCTGCGACGTTCGGCAAGGTCGACCGATCTGGATTGTCCCAGAATCTCCTCGGCGTTAGCAACGAGTTCATCGTCCACTTTGGCCGTAACCAACGTGCCGCCGCGGCGTACGCCCTCTGCGTATACGTGTGCGTCCTTTTCAGGCACCCCGGCCCCCGTCAAACCGCCGACAATGCCTCCGACCGCGCCGCCGGCCACCGCCCCGGCAACGACACCGGTCGCGGTGGCGGCGAGCCACCCTGCCGCGACCACAGGTCCTATGCCCGGAATGGCCATGACCCCCAGCCCTGTCAGCAATCCGCCGGCACCGCCGATCACGGCTCCAATTCCAGCGCCTGCCCCAGCATCCTCGGCAGCCTCCGAACGGTCGGCATCGTACCAGTCGTCCGAATTGTTAGCGACGATGCTGATGTTCGCATGCGGGACGCCCGTGGCTTCCAGTTCGCGGACCGCGTCGGCCGCATCGTCATAGTTGTCGAACAATCCAGTTACCGTTTTCATCTGATTTCTCCTGATCCCGTGCTCACTTGCTGGCGACGACGTTGCCCTGATAGTCCAGGCCGACGGCGAGGCTTTCACCTGCCTTCGTTGCCTGCCCACGCCAGATCCCTTGGTCGTCCTTGGCAAGCTTCGATACGTTGGTGTAGCCCGCACCCTCGATGCGGCTCTTGGCCTGGGCTTCGGTGAAGCTGTTTGCGCCGGGGACGAGGGCGGCGGCGTTGGGCGTGTTGTCGGTCTTCACCGCCGGAGTTGTCGCTCCGGTGATGGAATCTTGCCGGGCAGCGATCTTTTCGATCATCTGCCGGTGCATCTTCAACGTATCGACCGTTTGCTGGGCGAACGTTTTCAGAGCCGGGTTGTCACCCGTGCTGGCATAATCCTCGAACAGCTTGACGGCCTCGTCATGCGCTTTGCGCTGCATGTCGACATAGGCTGGATCGATCGGTGCCTGCCCATTCTTGAGCTTGTCCAGATCGGCTTGGTGCTGGGCATCGAGCGCCGCCGGCACTTTTAATTTCTGTTCGCCGGCGACCGCCTGCAGCTTGGTGTTGGCCGCGCCGTGATCGCGGATCATCATCTGTGCGAAATCCTTGATGCTCTGGTCCTGGACCTTGTTCAGCGCAAGCTGGCTCGAGTCGACTTCGAATTTGCCGCCGACCGCAGCCTTGTCGACGAAGTCCTGGGCGCTGTCGGCAGCGAAGGCGGGCATTGCGAAAACAATGGAAGCGACTGTGAGCGATGCGAGAAGGTGTCGTGTTTTCATTGGCTTTGTCCCTGTCGGTGCGCGAATTTGCGATGCCTCCTAACAAGCCAAGATGCGCTTTGTTCCGATGCCGAGACGACATGCCGGCGCACCCGCCAACACCACGATCTCGGCCCTCAATCTCTGCCTGAAGCACGTCGCGTCGAAACGGATTCAAGGGAAGCGCATTGGGTGTCCATGCATGTCGTTCTCCTCACTTTTGGGCGACATGCGTCATCCCGAGACAGGAGGAGAACGCATGCCATCTCGACCCGAGGGATTTACAATCGCTTTGGCCTACAGTGGGGATGCGCGAACACAGGCCGCCGAGGCGCTTTATCAACACAACATTGCACGGACCGGGATCGATGACCGGGCTGTCATTGGAGCGGAGCTGCGTGACGCCTCAGGAAAAGTCTGGGGCGGGCTTTGGGGTAGAACGGAACTCGGGCTCCTGTTTCTCGACATGTTCTTCCTGCCCGAGCAATTGCGTGGCCGATCCTTCGGATCGCAGCTTCTCGGCGCGATCGAGGAGGAAGCCATCAGACGGGGCTGCAAAAAAGCCGTCGTGGAGACGAGCAGTTTCCAGGCACCGCTCTTCTACATGCGGCACGGGTTTGAGGAATTCGGCAAAGTGGAGTTCGCAATTCCAGGGCATGCACGCATCTTCCTTCGCAAGGACCTGCTGTAGGTATTGGGACAGGGCGCGCATGGGATGGCCATCGGCTAACTGCAAACTCCAGGTGCTCTGGAACAAATCGACGATTGCGGAGTTAAAGGGGCGCGTCGCCACGGGCAGTATTGCAGCGATGGGTGCTGGCAGCGATGGGCAGATTGCAGCGAATAGAGTGCATTCCCTGGAGAGGCATGTGCGTACGGGACATTTCAGAAAGCCGATTGTCATTCAGCCTGGCCGCATAGACCGGGACAGGGTTGTGGTTTCGGTGTCCGATGCGGCCGAAGTGTTGTTGCGGGACTGGCCAAAGCCAACATCCGAAAGGCGTCTTGCCGCGATCAGGGCATGCCTTGCCGTGATGCGAGGCGAAAAGCCTCCCAGGGTCGCACGACAGGCCTTTATCGTTGCGGCCAAGGACGCCCGGATTCTGCTCGGCGACCAGATTTAGCCTTGCGGCCAGCACGCCCAGGCTTCGCCGGCACCTGCAAGTCTGGCAGAGTCCGACCTGAAAGAGAGACTATGGCCAAGGTGTCAAATCCTACCGTTTCCGGCAGAGGCGAGATTCAGGCGGGAGCGACGCGGGACAAAACGCCGGGCTTCGATCCCGCCATTGCCCCGCTGGAGACCGATGCCGAGGCGGCTAACACCCAAAACCCGACTTCCAAGACAAGTCCGCCACGCTCGCGCCCAAAATTCGAAAACGATGCCAGCTTCGCCAATGCGATGCGGCCGGTTGAGAGCGAACCAGAGCTGCGGCCTCACAGTAACTGGCCGCTCTTGGTGATCGCGGCTGTCGTCTTGATAGCAGCCGCGGTTTTTCTGGCGGCAAGCATGTTGCGCTGAAAGTATTCACGACGATGCAGTGCGACTGTCTATTCCTCGAGATCGGGTGCGCTCTTCATGCCTGAGAGTTCGGTCATCGGACACAGCAGCCGCGGCCGCGTCGGGTCGGAGATGTCGAGCTTGTCCCAGGGAATGCGGTATAGGCCGTCGCGGCGACGCAGCCGAAAAAGATCCAGCATCGCCACGCCTATGGCCGACGCCGAAAGACGCTCGAACGCAGCGTAGACGCCGACATGGAATTCGGTGACAACGAAATCGTCGCCATCCCGCTCGGCGCGAATCTCCTCGATGTAGCCGATGTTCTTGCCCCGCTGCGAGCGTACGCTTCGTCCCGCCAGATGCTCGAGATTGACGGTGGTCATTATCAGGCTCCCGGAATGCGTCCGATGACGTGATCGCGCAACCAGTCCTGCCAGGCGAAAATCGATGTCTCGCGCACATCGATGTCGAATTCGATATCGACGCCAATATCCCTGACCTTGTCCCAGTCGATCCGATGCGGCTCACCATGCCGCTTGCCACCCAGCTTTGCCGCGAGTTGCGCCATCCATCGCCCAGGCCGTGCTCCAAGGCGACGCGCCAAGGTGATGGAGCCGAGTTCGATCGCAACAATCCTAGGCGGTTTGCCCGGCCGCAGCTCCGCCACCAGGCCGTCGACCTTGCCGATCTTGACCTGCTCGCGGTCGACCACCTGCTTGTCCAGGAGATCACGCAGCAACTTCATCATGTGCCTCCGAATATCTGCAGCGGGATGGTCACCACGGCCAGCACGAAGCCAAGCGCGATGATGAAGATGACCGCGGCATTCGAGATAATGCCGTTTCGATGCTCGCCGACATAGCGTTCGTCGTTCAGCAGAAACAGGAATGGAACCACCGTCAGCGGCAGGCTGGCCGCCGTCAGCGCCATCGAGAAGATGGTGAGCCTCAGGGGATCGAGGCCAAGCGTGATTGGGATGGCGGCAAGCAACAATGACACCGTGTAGACGGCGCTGAAGCCCGGATCGTCGCGCGGCTTGCGATCCTCGCCCCAATTCCAGCCGAAACCTTGGGCGACCAGGTAAGCCTGCTGCAGTCCGACTTCGAGGGCAGCACCGAAGCAGGCAATGGCGAGAGAGGCCACGAACAGAACGAAGCCCCAGAAGCCGAATATCGGGATCAGCATCAATGGCAACTGGTGATAGTCGTCGACCTGGTCGATGCCGTGCGTCGCCAGCACGAGAGCGGCCACGATCAGCACGCCGATCGAAATGGTGCCGCCGAAGCTCATCCCCAGTCCCGCTATGGCCCGATTGGCCCCGAGATAGCTCCTGTCCCATTGATCCTCGATAGCCCCGGAGGAATAGAACATGAACAGGTAGGGCGATATGGAGGCACCGAGAATGCTGACCGCCATGAACCAGTAGTTGGCGGCATCGTGGGCCGGCAGCGAAGGCACGGCGGCAGCAGCGACCGCTGTCCAATCGGGTTTCAGCATCACGGCGCCGACGACGAAACACAGCGTCACCAGGCCGAGGATCGATACGCCTTTCTCGATGAAGCCGAACGTGCCTTTCCAGAGCAGCAGCCATGCCAGGAAAGCCACCGGCAGCGCCCACCACTGGAAGCCGATGCCGGTGGCAAGTTCGAGTGCAATGGCAGCGCCGCCGATCTCGGCGGAAAGCACCATGAAATTGACCAGCAAGGCGGCAAGCAGCGGCCACAGAAAGACATTGAAGCCAAACCTTTCGCGGATGCCGTCGGAGATCGTGTGCTGGCTCACGGCCGCGAAACGGCCGGCCATTTCCACCAGAAAGATGATGCAGATGGTGCCGAGAACCACCGCCCAGATCAGCTGGAAACCGAAAGTCGCGCCTGCCTGCGCCGCCGTCGCCATCGATCCAACTTCGAGGAAGCCGCCAACGCTGGTAACGACGCCGAGCGATATTTCCACGAGCTTCTTCATGACTTCGGCGCGAAATATCTGGCATAGGCCGTGCTCAGCGAGCGCGAAGCCAGCCGAAGATCCTGCTGCGCATTTTGGACCTCTGTCCGGTTGCCGGCCTGCAATCCCGCCTGGGCGCGGGCCACCGCGACGGACAAATCCTTGACCGCTGCCGTCAAGGCAGCTTGCTCGGCGGGTTCAGCCGTGCCGGCTGATCGGATCTGCGCCTCGGC
Source organism: Mesorhizobium sp. LNHC232B00 (assembly GCF_000502435.1). NCBI lineage: Bacteria > Pseudomonadati > Pseudomonadota > Alphaproteobacteria > Hyphomicrobiales > Phyllobacteriaceae > Mesorhizobium > Mesorhizobium sp. LNHC232B00. The sequence continues at coordinate 51,057 of NZ_AYWP01000028.1, read as the reverse complement.
ATCGGCCAGCGTCCTGCTGATCGATCGCAGTGTGCCGGCCGTGTATGCGGACGGCGCCGCCCCTGCCATCCAGGCTTCAAGCGTCATCGACACGGTCTGCGCAGATGACGCCGCCGTTCGTGATTGCTGTTCGACCTGATCGGAAGACGAGCATCCCGCCGAGGCGCCCAAGAACAGCACAAGGCACGAACAAACCAGCCTGAAATCACGGCCGCTGAAGATTAAGGCCGGCGTTTGGTACGCCACAAGAACAGCCTCCCCTGAGCCGAACGAAGAAATGTTCGAGGTAAGTTGATCTAGAGCGCGTGCCCGTCGACGCAAGGCCCCGATCCGACGGCATGGATGCAAAGCACATGGGACCGCGACGGGTACCAGCCGGCTAAGACAGAAAGCAATGCAAGCGGAACAAAGGATCGCTTGCTGGATTAGGAGGAGGCGAGCCGGCTCTCCCCTGCTCGCCGCATCGGTGCGAACGGACTGCCGGAATGGAGGAATCGCAATGCCTCGTCTCATAGCCTGGATAGCGATCGTGGCAGTCGTGGTCATCGCGGCCTGGTTGTGGTTTGGCAGCCGTGAGGCGAGCAACGGTGTGGGGAGCCAGCCTGCGCCTCATGCGATAGACCAGAACGGGTAATTCGGGTCGGCGATCCTACTCGGCCCCGCTGTCGGACGCTTCGATCTTGTATTCGTGGATCAGGCCGAGAATCTGGCTTTTGACTGTCTCGCGCGCTTCAGGCTGGATGAAAGGCATCAGCCGGTCGACGGTTTCCACGGCCTCCCGCGGCAGATCCGCCACCGCATCGGTGAACTGGCTGCCATGTTCATACAGATTGTCCGTCAGTTTCTTGTCGAGGTCGGAAAGGATACCCATGACGCCTTTGGCCTGTTTGGGGTCAACTCAAGAACGAGTTCTCGATCACTGTCCCGGCATTTCGGTGTTTTCCTTGGGATTTTTCTGAACGCCGGCAGCCGGCGAAGTATCGGCAGGGGCGTTGCCGCCTTGATTCTGCTCTGGCGTCCGTTTCAACGGCGAGGTGTGCCAGCCCATATCGAGGAAACGGGCTCCAATAAGGATGCCGGCGATGATGATCGCGGCCACCACAAGCGAGATAATTTGGTTGCGTCGCACCATCGTCCGGCTCCTTGCGTGCCGAACAGCCAATGATGAAAATAGTTCCACAAGCCGCTGGGTTTGCTTGATCGGCTTTCGCTGGTGCCAGCCCAAGCTACTGGCTAGGTCCGGATTGAGCGCGGCCGCGATCGTGCCAGCGACATTGTCTTCGCTGGCTAGGGGGAACAATCAACGATCGGCGCGGTTTGGTGTGCATTCGCGAGGACCACCTGCCATGAAACCCGCCGTTACCGATCATGTCGAAATCAAGAAATACGACCATCCGACGGGCGGCTGGGGATCCCTGTCCTCCCTGATCCGCAAGGCGTATGGCGAGGGCCTGCTGATGTCGGGAATTTGGAGCACCCTGCTCAAGCAGAACAAGGCGGACGGCTACATGTGCGTTTCCTGCTCGTGGGCCAAGCCGGCCGAGCCGCGGCCCTTCGAGTTTTGCGAAAATGGCGCCAAGGCGACCATGTGGGATCAGACAAAGCTGCGTTGCGGCCCCGATTTCTTTGCCCGGCATTCGGTCACCGAACTGCTGGATTGGCCGGATCGCGATCTGGAGAAGCAAGGCAGGCTGACGGATCCGCTGCGCTACAATCCGGTCACCGACCGCTATGAGCCGATTTCGTGGGACGAAGCCTTTACCGAGATCGGCATGGAACTTCGGCGCCTCGATCCGAAGTCAGTCGTCTTTTATACATCCGGCCGGGCCTCGCTGGAGGCTTCGTTCCTATATCAGCTTTTCGCGCGCATCTACGGTTCGTCCAATCTGCCCGATTCATCCAACATGTGTCACGAATCGACTTCGGTCGGCCTTCCCGAATCGATCGGTTCGCCGGTCGGGACCGTGCAACTCGAAGACTTTGCCCAATGCGACATGATGTTCTTCTTCGGCCACAACACCGGCGTGACGGCGCCGCGCCTGTTGCACCCGCTGCAGGAGGCTCGTGAACGCAATGTACCGGTGTTCACTTTCAACCCCTTGCCGGAGCGAGGGCTCAAGCGCTTCAAGAACCCGCAGGATCCCGTTGACATGCTATCGCCGGGACCCGGCACCAAGATGTCCAGCGACTTCTTCCAGGTCCGCAGCGGCGGCGATATCGCCGCCATGACCGGCATCGCCAAGGCCGTGCTCGCTCTCGATGATGCGGCCCGCGAACAGGGAAATTCACGTGTCCTCGATGTCGAGTTCCTCGCCGAGCATACGCACGGCTTTGCCGAATTCGAGGCCTATCTGCGCGCGGCCAAGTGGGATGACATCGTCACCCGATCGGGCATCGCGCGGCCGGACCTGGAGCGTGTCGGAGAGGTCTACAGTCGGTCCAACGCGGTGATCGGCAACTACGGCATGGGTCTGACGCAGCACAGGCATGGCACCGAGAACGTGCAGATGTTGTGCAACCTCTTGCTGATGCGCGGCAACATGGGGAAACCCGGCGCCGGCATTTCACCACTGCGGGGTCATTCCAACGTCCAAGGCCAGCGCACCGTCGGCATATCCGAGAAGCCCGAACTCGTCCCACTCGACAAATTCTCGGAATTTTACGCCTTCGAGCCCCCGCGCGAGAAGGGGCTGGATACCGTCGAGACCTGCGAAGGCGTCATCGCCGGCTCGGTGAAAGGCTTTGTCGGATTGGGTGGCAATTTCGTCCGCGCCGTGCCGGAAACCGGCCTGGTCGAAAAAGCCTGGCGGGGACTTCGCCTGCATGTCGAGATCGCCACCAAGCTCAACCGCAGTCATCTCTTCCCCGGGGCAGTGACATATCTGTTGCCCTGCCTGTCCCGGCTGGAAAGAGATCGGCAGGCCAGCGGCGACCAGACCGTTTCCATGGAGGATTCGACCGCCTGCATCCATGGTTCGTTTGGATCGCGCCCGCCAGCTTCGGCAAATCTGCTTTCGGAACCGAAAATCGTCGCCGAGCTTGCCAAGGCTACCGTGCCAGGCATGAGCTCGATCCCCTGGGACAAGTGGATTGCCGACTATTCTCTCATTCGCGACGAGATCGAGCGCTGTTTTCCGCAGCATTTTCGCCAGTTCAACAAACGGTTCCTGACACCCGGAGGCTTTCACCGCGATATCAAGGCTTCGAAAAGAATCTGGGAAACACCGAACAAGAAGGCCAATTTCAAGCTGCCGACGACGCTGGAAACAAACCCCGATATCGATGTCTCGGGCCGCAATGTGCTGACGCTGATCACCGTGCGTTCCAATGACCAGTTCAACACGACCGTCTACGGCTACAATGACAGGCTGCGCGGCATTCACGGCACACGCATGGTGCTGCTGATGAACGAGGCCGACATCCAGCGGTTCGGATTGACCGCCGGGCAACAAGTCGATCTCGAGACGCATGCCGATGACGGTGTCGAACGACGCGTGCGCGGCTTGCGCGTGACACCCTATTCCGTGCCTCAGGGCAACTGTGCCGGCTATTATCCGGAGCTCAATCCTTTGGTGCCGCTGTGGCATCGCGCCAAGAAAGCCCACGTGCCAGCCGTCAAGTCCGTTCCCGTGAGAATTCTTGGCTGAGACCAAAAGTCTCTCAAGCGGCAAAGACGTGCGCGGTTAAAATCTCGTCGGCGTCATGGCAGTTGGACAAGCAGCAGTCGCCAGTTTAGCCCCCGCTCGGTTTGGGCGACGCCGGCTGGGCTGGCTGCGTGCCCTGCTGGTCTCCGCCGGTGGTGGTCTGTGGTGTGGGATTGGTGTCCGTCGTCGGATTTTTGTCAACCGGCTGGCTATTGACATTGTCGGTCTTGGATTTGACCGGATCGGTGTTGTTGTTGCACCCCGCCAGGAAGAGCAACGCCAAGGATGCTAGCAACGCTGCTCTCATGCCAATTCTCCTTCATTGAGTTCGGGGAGTTCGGACGAAGCAGCTGGGAGTTCGGGCGAAGCAGCTGGCAAATGACCTATTCGGTCGAACCGCACCGAAAGCCCCTGTTTAACAGCAAATTCGGCCAGCAAATGGTCTAGGGCGATGTCCTCGATCGGGCTCTGGACCACTTGGCGAATGGCCTTGCAGGCCAGCTCGGTCGAGACGAAATCATATCGCTTGCTTCTGGCGAGAACGTATTGTTCGACCAGCATCTTAACGCGCCTGAGCGCGATTTCTTCCGCGTATTGCATCTCTGCTTCTTCTCCTCCGTGCCGAACTACCGGACCGGCAGGATGTTCCCGCCCTTTGCAGGAGGTTCCCGTGCAGGATGTTCCCGCCTTTGATTGAGAAACGCATTCCCTCAGAAGCATCAAAGCCCGCGCCTCCCTAAAGGGAACAGCGCGGGCTGATCAGGCCAGCGGCGGGCCCGATCGCGCAGCGTCAGAGATGGGAGGACAACAACGCCGCATGATGTCGAACTTGGATCGGCTTCGCTTGTTCCAGCTTGAAAGAATTAATTGCGAACCGACTTCGATAAGCGCGCGAGACCCTCACCATGCTTGGCGTGTCGACGGGTCGACGAAATCGCCGAGCACGCCCCCCAAACTGAGTGACGATCAGGCGCGGTAAGCCGTCCGAGGCATAAGGATGTCACGGAACATTCGCGGCCGCCGGTGGTTCGGCGAGGACGAAAATCGGAGGATACAATGGCAATCGCCAAATTGGCTGTGGTGACCGGGGCCTCCAGCGGCATCGGCAAGGAACTAGCCAAACTATGCGCAAAGGACGGCTACAATCTCATCATAGCCGCCGATGAACCCGCTATCCAGCAGGCCGCCGAGGCACTCGCTTCGCACGATGTTGCGGTCGAAGCCATCGAGGCCGATCTGGCGACCGTGGAGGGTGCCGACCAGTTGATCTCCCGGATCGGCGATCGCGACATCGACCTTCTGTTCCTCAATGCCGGACGCGGGCTTGGCGAGGGGTTCGTCGATCAGGACTGGAAAAAGGTCCGCCGCATCATCGACACCAACATCACAGGAACCGTCTATCTGGCGCATGAACTTGGCGCCAGGATGGCCCGGCGCGGGCGCGGACGCATCCTGTTTACGGGATCGATCGCCGGTTTCATGCCCGGTACTTTCCAGGCTGTCTACAACGGCACCAAGGCGTTCATAGACTCCTTCGCGATCGCACTGCGCCATGAACTGCAGGGCACCGGCGTCACGGTCACGGTGCTGATGCCCGGCGCCACGCAGACGCGGTTCTTCGAACGAGCCGAAATGATGGACACCAAGGTCGGCACCGACGAGAAAGACAACCCGGCCGACGTGGCCAGGACCGGCTACGAAGCCATGATGGCGGGCGAGGAACAAGTCGTCAGCGGCTGGAAGAACAAGCTGCAGGTTGCCGCCGCGCATGTCACGCCGGCGGGCACGCTGGCCGAACAGCATCGCAAGATGGCCGAGCCGGGTTCGGCCGCCAAGGATTGATCATTCGATTTCACCGAGTGGCCGACTGCGTCCCCGAAATGCCCCTTGACCTTTTCGCACGCGACGTCCGCCCGTCGATCTTCTTCCAACTCAGGAGCATATGATGAAGGCGCTCACATGGCACGGCAAAGGCGATATACGATGCGACCAGGTCGCCGATCCCGCCATCGAGGATGATCGTGACGTCATCATCAAGGTCACCTGCTGCGCCATATGCGGCTCGGACTTGCATTTGATGAACGGCTACATGCCGACCATGGAATCCGGCGACGTGCTCGGCCACGAGACCATGGGCGAGGTGGTGGCCGTCGGTCGCGGCCATTCCAAGTTCAAGAAGGGCGACCGGATCGTGGTGCCGTTCAATATCTCTTGCGGCGAGTGCTGGTTCTGCACGCGCGGGCTGTTCTCGCTTTGCGACCGGTCCAATCCCAACGCCAAACAGGCGGCGGAAGTGATGGGACAGTCGCCGGCCGGCCTGTTTGGCTATTCGCACCTGGTCGGCGGCTATTGGGGCGGACAGGCTGAATATCTGCGCGTGCCCTTCGCCGACGTCGGCCCGATCAAGGTGCCGGACGGGATTGACGACGAGCAAGTGCTGTTCCTATCCGACATTTTTCCGACCGGCTATATGGCGGCCGAGAACGCGGGCATCGAGCCCGGCGATACCGTCGCCATCTGGGGCTGCGGCCCGGTCGGCCAGTTCGCCATCCAGAGTGCGTGGATGCTCGGCGCCGGACGCGTCATCGCGATCGACAAGGTTCCGGAACGACTGGCCATGGCGCGCGAGCATGGCAAGGCCGAGACACTCGATTTCAGCAATTCCGACATTTATGACGCCCTTATGGCGATGACCGATGGCCGCGGCCCGGATCGCTGCATCGACTGCGTCGGCACCGAGTCCGATCCCGGCGCGAGTGCCGACGCCATGCTCGACAAGGTCAAGGCTGCCGTCTACCTCGGCACCGACAGGCCGCATGTGTTGCGCGAGGCAATCTATTGCTGCCGCAAGGGCGGCACCGTTTCGGTTCCCGGCGTCTACATCGGTCTTGTCGACCATATCCCTTTCGGTGCGGCGATGAACAAGGGCCTGACTTTCAGGATGGGTCAAACCCATACGCAACGTTATCTCGAGCCGCTTCTGGCCAAGGTCCAGAACGGCGAGATCGATCCATCCTTCGTGATCACGCACAAGGCCGACCTCGAAGCCGGCCCTGATCTCTACAAGACCTTCCGCGACAAGCAGGACGGCTGCATCAAAGTGGTGATGCGGCCACATGGCTGAGGTGTCGGCATCCTTCACCGGATCTGCCTTGCGCAAGTCCGCTGCCACAGGTGGGAATCACCGCTACAGGCGGTTCCGGAACTTTCGGCAGTGGCGGTGGTTGACCTGCAGAACAAATCTACGGCGACGAGAGCGCCGCACCCTGCCCACTGCAAGGAAAGAGGCTGTCATGAGCAACGAGAATTCCACATCCAAGCCCGGCGTCCGAACTCCGAACGTCGGTGGCCTGCCGCACCCGCGACGGGATGCCAACGCTACCGACGCCGGCGCAAAACCGCTGACGCCAAAGACCGCCGGTGCATCCCGACCATCGAGTGCTCCACTGGACAATCCTGTGGCCAATCGAAACACGGGACGGCCACGTCAGGCGAGCACCACGCCTCGGCCTACCGATAAGCCGCTGGATTGAGCGCGGCGAGTCGGCCGCCTGAAATCATGACGGTTTCCCGGCTGCGCGAACCGATGCCAAGTCAGCCACGGCGGTGAGAAGGTCAGCTTCGCTCGCCGGTTTGGGGATAAATTTGCAGTTTCGGAAGGGCCCGGGAACGTCACGCGGCCCAAATCCGGTCATGAACGCGAAGGGGGTGCCGCGAGCCAGCAGCCTTTCCGCGACCGGCAGGCTCGTTTCGCCGTTCAATTGAATGTCCAGCAACGCTAAGTCGACCTGGTTCGCGTCGACAAGCCCAAGCGCCGCGGCAACCGACGAAACCGGGCCAACCACCTGATAGTTCGCCATCCGCAAGCGAGACGCAGTTTCTTCCGCGATCAGCCATTCGTCCTCGACGACCAGAACGCGTGCGCTCTTGCTCACGATGGCTCCTTGCCGTTGGCCGGAAAAGCCAGGTGGACGCTGAGACCGTCCCTTTCAAAAGCAGTCTCGACGTGGCCGCCGAGCCTGTAACCGATCTCTCCCTGCAGCAGGGTCAGACCAAAGCCGTTGTTCGAGGGCGCTTTGACGGCAGGCCCGTCCTTCTCTCGCCAGCCAAACGTGAAACTGTCGTGCTCGATCGACCACTGCACGTCGACCTTGCCGTCGGCTTTTGACAAAGCGCCGTATTTGGCCGCGTTGGTGGCCAGTTCATGGACGGCCATACTGAGGGAAAGCCCCTGTTGCGGGCCAAGTTTCACATCCTCGCCGTGAAGTTCGATGCGCTCGATGCCGAAAGGTTCGAGTTCCTGCTGGAGAAGTTCCCTAACAGAGGCTTCCTTCCACCTCTCCCGGGTCAGCAGCCCATAGGCCCGCGACATGGCATGCAGGCGGCCGATCAACGCATCGGCGAAATCATCCTTCGTAGAGGAACTTTCCCGCGTGCGGCTGGCAATGCTGGCAATTACCGCCAGCATGTTCTTGACCCGATGGTTGAGTTCCGAGATGAGCACCTGCTGATGCTCTTCCGCCTGTGCCAGCGTGGTGACATCGACAAGGGTCACCACCACGCCCTGGATTCGGTTGCCCTTGTCCCGGTAAGGATTGATGCGGACCATATGAAAAAGGCCCCTGGCATCGCGCGCAAGGTGGTGGTTCAGGACCTCGCCCGTCTCGAACACCTTGTCGATATGCTGCTTCAACTCGGGATAGTCGAGCTGGCTCGACAGATCCGTCAGCGGCCGGCCGACATCGGAGGGGCGCAGGCTGAAAAAGGATGACGCCGCCGGCGTGAAGGTGCGGACCACAAGGTTCCGATCGAGGAAAATGGTCGCGATGTCCGTGCTTTCGAACAGATTGCGCAGGTCGCCATTGGCATGATCGAGCTCTTCAATCTTGGCCGTCAATTCGGCGTTGATCGTGTTGAGCTCTTCGTTGAGCGACTGCATCTCCTCCTTCGAGGCTTCAAGTTCCTCATTGGTCGATTGCGCCTCCTCATTGACGGAGACGAGCTCCTCGTTCGAGGACTTCACTTCTTCGAGCGCGGTCTCGTATTCCTCGATGGTCGATTGCAGGCGTTCCCTGGTATCGCGCAGTTCCCGCTCAAGATCGGCGGTATTATCGCTGTCATGGCTGCCGCCTTCTTCGTCAGAGCGGGCCAGCGTCGGGCCGGACGGCTCGAAGAGAACAAGGTAAAGGGGTTCGCCATTGCCGCGTTCGGCGAGCGGCTCGATCGTCAGCCTGATCGGCTGAACCCGTTCGTCATCTTCCTCCACGGCGAGGTTTTCCCGCACCACTGTGCGGCGCGTTGTCGTCGCTTCGCGCAAAGCAGCGCGCAGGTCCAGCCGCAGTCCACGCCGTGCCATCGTCAGCAACTGCCGGCTGGGGATTCCCTGCGGCGCCTCGAGATATCTTCCGGTCCTGCCCGAATAGTAGACGACATCGCCCTCGGCGTTGACCAGGACGTGCGGTGGCGCGAACCGTTCCAGCACCTGCGCTTCTACCGCCTGCCGTAGGGGATAGCCGACAAGCCCCTTCTTCGTGCCAGCGCTTTCGGGTGGAAAGACATTGGAATGGCTTTCCCCGATCAGGCCCGGCAGTCTGATGTGCGGCGAGGCATGCTCCCGCGCCTGGAATATCCGGTGTTTCTTGTCGACGGTTGCGAACAGGTTGTCGTGCTGCCCGACGCTTTCGGAGGTGCCGAGGAAAAGATAGCCGCCGGGCTTCAGCGCGTAGTGGAAGACAGGGATGACACGGTTTTGGATGGTCGGGCCGAAGTAAATCAGCAGATTGCGGCAGGAAACCAGGTCCATCCGTGAGAAGGGTGGATCGCGAATGACGCTATGCGGCGAGAAGATGCACAGTTCACGGATCTCATTGCTGATGATGTAGCTTTCGCCATCGCCGTTGAAAAACCGTTGTTTGCGTTCCGGAGAAAGACCTTGCAGCAAGGCTTCCGGATAGCGTGCCGCCCGCGCCACCGCCAGCGCCGGCTCGTCTATGTCGGTGGCGAATATCTGGACGCGCGGAACGGCCGTCAGCGTCCCCATGTGTTCACGCAGCAGAATGCCAATGGAGAACACCTCCTCGCCGGTGGCGCAGCCGGGAACCCAGACCCTGACGGTATCGCTGGCAGTCTTGCCTTCGAAAAGTTGCGGTATGATCTTTCGCTCGAGCAATTCGAACGCATCGGGATCGCGAAAGAAGTTGGTGACATTGATCAAGAGGTCGCGAAACAGGTTCATTACCTCGCGAGCATCCTTCTTCAGCCAGTCGATATAGGCGCTGATGGAATGGACCTGGGCGATCTGCATGCGCCGCTTCACACGGCGCAGGAATGTCTTGGTCTTATAGCCCGAGAAATCGTGGCCGGAGTGGCTGCGCAAGATCCCGTATATCTGTTCTCGCACCTTATCGATGTCGGCCGTATGGTCGCCATCTTCGTCCGCCAGCCCGTCCAGCGTGTCGAAGCCGCGGGCGAAAGCTTCCAGCTTCGCACCGATCTCCTCGGCGGGCACGGCGACGTCGACGAGCCCGCTGGCAATGGCGCTCTGCGGCATATCGGGATTGCGCGGCCCATAGCCGTCCGCCGCTTGCGCGACGGTAAACCCACCCCGCTCCTTGATCGCTTTGGCGCCCAATGTTCCATCGGAGTCGCCGCCGGACAGTATAACGCCAACGGCATATTCGGCTTGGTCTTCAGCCAGTGCGCTGAAAAATATATCGATCGGCTTTCGCTGCTGCGTAAGTCCATTGGGCCGGCACAGGCGCAGCACACCCTTTTCAATGGCCAATGTCACGTTTTGCGGCATCACATAGACGTGGTCGAGTTCAACGGCCATCCCGTCCTCGGCCACCATCACTGACATTTCGGTGTAGCGGCTGATGACCTCGTGCAACAGGCTTTCCCGCTTGGGGCTGAGATGCGTGATGATGACGAAAGCCATGCCAGGCTGGCTGGTCACGCCTTTGAACAAACCCTCCATCGCGGGGATGCCACCCGCGGACGCGCCGACGCCGACGATGGGAAACCTTTTCGGCTGGGCTGTCACGGCACGTCCCCCTTTCGCCTGGTCCGACATCCTCAAAGGTCGGATCAGACAGGACATAACCATATAGCGCGCAAATAGGATGGAACAAGTCGCCCCCAACGACGTTGAGCGCCGTATCCATGGCGGGCTCAATGACAAAACGCTCTTCTGATATAAGGCTCCTCGCCCCAACGGTGTCTAGGGCTTCAGAACCACCAGGCTGCTCCGACGCAGGGCCCGTCCCGGATCGCATTCTGGTGCTTGCGAAACGATTGCAGGCCGCCTTGGACGACCGAACTCTGGAAGAAAATTCGGAGCAGCCTAAACTCCGTTTGAGGAAAGGATGACGACGTGCGCGATCTGCGCGGGCTGCGTATCCTGATTGTCGAAGACGAATGGATGATTGCCGGAGATCTTGCGCGGTTCTTCAGCAATATGGGCGCTATCGTTCTTGGGCCTGCAGCGACCGTGGAACAGGCTTCCAAACACACCGAGGCGGCTGAAGCCGCGATCCTCGATGTCAACCTCAACGGCAGCAGGGTGTTTCCGATAGCGGACGAACTGATGCGCCGCGGAGTGCCTTTCGTATTCTTCAGTGGTGACAACCACATCGCCATTCCCGATCATCTGCGCTACGCCAGCAATTTGCGGAAGTCCTCAGGAAACCAGGCCGTTTTCAATGCCCTCTTTCCGCAGGCACCCGGGCGGCCCGGCCCCATACTGGACACCTCCGACGACGTGTTCGCGCTTTTGCCCAAACTGCGACTTGCGGCGCGTCTCTTGCTGGGAGATGTCGATGCGTCCGACCGGCTCGTCGAAAAGACGCTCGAGCAGGCGATCCGGGATGTCGATCGCAGACAGCTTGGACAGTCCACCGAAAACTGGCTCAACGGGATCATGCGAGAGGTGGCTAAAACCCGCGGCGCAAAACTCATGCATTAGTTTGCCCCTCCAACGGAAGTTCAGCCAAGGCCCGCCGCGACCGCCCACCGCGCCGTAAACCTGGCCGGTGTAATTCCTAAAAGCTCGTTGGCCCTGGTTCAGCGGCCGAAGCAACTGGGCCCTCAATTGTTCCACCGCATCTGAAAAAATTTACCTGAGATTCAGTTCAGGCAAATGAGCCCACTGGACGTGCGGCATCAGCGCTTCTGATTGCGCTCGACGAACTTGTTGAAACGGCTGGCTTGTCCGTCGCCGGTCTTGGCTTGATAGAGAAAAGCCAGATCGTTCTCGTCGAATATCCGAAAGAACTCGTCCCATTCGATGGACTCGAATGCTTCCTCGGGGTCGCCGAAGTCGATCCGCAGAATGCCGCCCTCGCCTTTGGTGCGCACCACGGCCGGCCGCCCATCCCGCTCCTCGGCCCATTTGCGGATTTCGTCGTGATTGGTGGTCGTTTGCGACTGGGACATTGAAAATCTCCTTTGATCGTCGGCGTTGCCAACCTCGGACAGCGCAGTCCTGTCGGGCGCCCTAACAGCACAAGGGCAGCAATGTTCCGGCACCGCGCCCTGATCCCGATGTGCCGCGTTTCGAACGCAGCCGGGCCAAAGGAACTTTGTTGAAGCGCAGGGAACAAACCTTTTGCCGAAAAGTTCGGGGCGCCAAGGTTACTTGTCTGAGGAGTCATCGTGAAACGCATATTGGTTACGGGAGGCTGTGGCTTCATCGGCAGGCATGTCGCCCAGGAACTGATCGAGCAGGATTATTCGGTTCGCATCCTCGATGCGCTGCTGGAGCAGGTGCATGCAGGAGAGGCGGTCGCGCTTCCCGCCGGGGCCGAGCTAATCAAGGGCGACGTCCGCGACCGGGAGGCAGTCGCCAAGGCGTTGGAAGGCGTCGATGCGGTCATTCATTTGGCGGCGGAAGTCGGCGTCGGACAGTCAATGTACGAGATCGCGCGCTATGTCGGCACCAACGATCTCGGCACCGCGACGCTGCTGGAGGCGCTGATCAAACACCCGGTCGAACGCATTGTCGTCGCCTCTTCGATGAGCGTCTATGGCGAGGGCCTCTACGCCACACCGGATGGCCGGCGTGTCGACAATGCCCGGCGCAAGGCGAGCGACATCAGGAGCGGGCAATGGAACCCGCTGTCGCCACAGGGAGAACCCCTCTCGCCGCTGCCCACCGACGAAGAAAAGCCGGTCGATCTCGCCTCTATCTATGCGCTGACAAAATACGCCCAGGAACGCGCCGTGCTGATCTTCGGCGAAGCCTATGGCATCGATGCGGTCGCGCTGCGCCTGTTCAACGTCTTCGGTGCCGGTCAGGCGTTGTCGAATCCCTATACCGGCGTGCTGGCCAACTTCGCTTCGCGTCTCGCCAACGGCCAACGGCCAATGATCTTCGAGGATGGCCAACAAAAGCGCGATTTCGTCCATGTGCAGGACGTCGCCCGCGCCTTTCGCCTTGCTCTGCAGCAACGCCAGGCAAAAGGTCACGTCATCAACATCGGCAGCGGCCGAGCCTATGCAATCAGCGACGTAGCGCGAATGCTGGCCGAAGCCATGGGAACGCCGAAGCGTTCGCCAGAGCTGCTCGGCAAAGCCCGCTCCGGCGATATCCGCAACTGCTTCGCCGATATTTCCAAGGCCCGCGAGCTGCTCGGTTTCGAGCCAGTGCGGCAACTGGAGAATTCGCTCGGCGATTTCGTCTCCTGGGTGCGCAACACGTCCGCCGTCGACCGCGGCGCCGACATGAAACGCGAACTTGAAGAACGCGGGCTGGTATCATGAACACACGCAATGGACGCGACGCGCCGGTCGCCATCGTCGGCGGCAGCGGCTTCATAGGATCGAACCTGGCCGACAGCCTGTTGTCGGACGGCGAGCCAGTGCTGGTGATCGACAATCTCAGCCGTCCGGGCGTCGAGCAGAACCTTGAATGGCTGGCGCAGAAACACGGCAGTCGCCTCACGGTGGAGACCATCGACGTGCGGGACGCCAACGCCCTGGCGCGTGTCTTGACGCATTCAAAGGCAATCTTCCATCTGGCCGCGCAGACCGCCGTCACCACAAGCCTGGTCCAGCCGGGCGAGGATTTCGACATCAACCTTCGGGGAACGTTCAATGTGCTGGAGGCGGCACGGCTAAGCGGTGGGGCTGTCCCGGTGGTCTTCGCCAGCACCAACAAGGTGTATGGCAGCCTTCCCGACGTCGCGGTTCGCAAGGATGGAGATCGTTACCAACCTTGCGACGGCATCATTCAAGCGAATGGCATCGACGAGACGCGCGGCCTGGATTTCTGCACGCCCTATGGCTGCTCCAAAGGCGCTGCCGACCAGTATGTGCTCGACTACGCCAAATCCTACGGCTTGCCGACGGCGGTCCTGCGGATGAGCTGTATCTATGGCCCGCGCCAGTTCGGAACCGAGGACCAGGGCTGGGTCGCGCACTTCCTGCTGAGTGCGCTCACGGGACGTCCAATCACCATTTACGGCGACGGCAGACAAGTGCGCGACATCCTGCATGTCGCCGATGCGGTCGCCGCCTACAGGGCCGTTCTCGACCGCATCGACACGATCAAGGGCCAGGCATTCAATCTTGGCGGCGGCCCGGAAAATGCGCTCAGCCTGCGCATGTTGTTGAGCGAAATCCGTAACCTGACCGGCCATGAGCTTTCGATCCGCCATGATGGCGAACGCACCGGCGACCAGCCCTTCTTCGTCGCCGACACCCGCAAAATCAAAACCACGCTTGGTTGGAAGGCCCATGTTTCATGGCGCGAAGGCATTCGCGATCTCGCGGACTGGCTGCAACGCCATCGGCTCGAGCCTCGCCCCGAAGCCGTGAGGTACGTCGCATGAAGATCGCCCTGGTAAACCCGTTCTGGACCTATGACGACAGCATCTATTTCGGCTGCCGCCAACCCCATCTGCCGCTGGAACTCGGCTATTCGAAATCCCTGCTCGAAAAAGCCGGGCATGAGGTGCTGATGCTGGATGGGCAGTTGCAGAAGCTCGACAATTCTAGCCTCTGCGACCGCGTGGCTGATTTCGTGCCGGCAATGACGGTCGTCACCACCGCGCCCACTTATCTGTTCTGGCGCTGCGCACCGCCGGAGTTGCGCGTGCCGGCCGATTTCCTCAATCGCCTCGCCGGGCGCGGCGGACGCACGGTCGCGGTCGGGCCGCATGGCTCGGCGACACCGGCGCCAACCTTGCGCAAGCTCGGCGTCGACATCGTTGTGCGCGGCGAATGCGAAGAAGTCGTCGAGCAGCTTGCCCGGTACGACGATTGGAGCGCGATACCATCAACCGCTTATCTGCGGGATGCCGGGGTGGTTTCGAACGGCGGCGTCCACGCGAGCTCGTTTGTCGATCACCCGCCACTCGAATGGCCATCGGACTGGATCGCGGCCCATTCGCACCACCATCACCGGTTCGACGACAATCAGATTGGGTTCGGCGCGGAGGTCGAAGCGTCACGCGGCTGCCCCTACAATTGCAGCTTTTGCGCCAAGATGGATTTCCGCGATGCCTATCGCCGCCGAAACCACGAGGCGGTGGTCGCGGAAATCGATGGGCTGATTGCCCAGGGTGTCGGCTACATTTACTTCATCGACGAAATCTTCCTGCCGCAAAAAGCCCTGCTGGAAGCGTTGATCGATCGCGACGTGAAATTCGGCGTACAGACCCGCATCGACCTGTGGAAGCCCGAACTGCTGGAATTGCTGGGCGCGGCCGGCTGCGTCTCCATCGAAGCCGGCCTCGAAAGCCTGACGGTGGAAGGCCGGGCCATGCTGGCGAAGCGCTGCCGGCTGGGCACCGAGGAACTCGCCGCGTTGCTGGTCAATGCCAGGCGTCACGTTCCCTTCGTCCAGGCCAATCTGATCGGCGTCGTCGAGGATGATCCTGCCCTCGTCGATTACTGGCGAGCCCACCTGATCGACAATGGCGTATGGGCCAATGAACCCGTACCGCTTTATCCATATCCGAGTTCGCCCAGCTATCGCGAGCTTTGGGGCGAACCTGACGACCTCGCTTGGGAGCGCGCCCATGATCACTATCTCGCATCATTCCAGAAGTTCAGCGACATCCAGGAAAGGCGCCCGCGTCCGCTGGCGGAACTGGAGGCGACATGTTGCGGACACTGACGCCGCGCTCGCGGCGCATCCTGATGACGGTCGATGCCGTGGGCGGCGTCTGGCGCTATGCGCTTGACCTGGCCAGCGAACTTGTCAACGGCGGCGACAGCGTGGTGCTTGCCGGCCTCGGTCCACCGCCGTCCAGGCAGCAGGCCGACGAGGCAGAGGCTTTCACCACGCTGATCTGGCTGAACACGCCGCCGGATTGGATGACCCGCAATGGCGGTGATCTCGACGCGCTGCCGCGGGAGCTGCATGCACCGATGCGCGACCACGCGATCGACCTTGTCCATTTCAACGCGCCGACGCAGGCAGCGGGATTCGACACGCCGTGCCCGGTCGTGGTGGTCTCGCATTCCTGCGTGACGACATGGTTCCACGCTGTCAAAGGACAGGCGTTGGATGGCGCATGGGCCTGGCAAAAGGAGCGCAACAGGCGCGGCATGGATCGGGCCGACGCAGTCATCGCGCCGAGCCGCAGCCATGCCGATATGCTCGAGACATGCTATGGCCGGATCGCGCGCCTGACGGTGGTCGGAAACGGCGCCCGTCCGGTGCCGAAGACCGAAAAGCGCCAACCGCTCGTCTTTGCCGCCGCCCGCTGGTGGGACGAGGGCAAGAATGCGGCTGTGGTCGACCAGGCGGCTTCGCTGACGCGATGGCCGGTCTTCGCCGCCGGCTCGATGCACGGCCCGAACGGCGACCATGTCAGCTTCAGCCATGCTGTTCCTCTCGGAGCAGTGCCCTCCGACGAGGTGCGCTCGTTGATGGCGCGCGCCGGCATTTTCGTATCGCCATCAATCTACGAGCCATTCGGCCTGGCCGCGCTGGAAGCGGCCATGTCGGCTACGCCCCTGGTGCTTTCCGATATCGCAACCTATCGCGAATTGTGGGGCGGGGCCGCGATGTTCTTTGATGCGCGCGATCCGCACGATCTCGCTGCCTGCCTCAATCGCCTCTCGAGCGATGCTACGCTCAGGCGAGAGCTCGGCCAGGCGGCCATCCGACGCAGCCGCAGGTTTAGTCTGGCCAAGCAGGCGGCGGCCATGCGCGGCGTCTATGACAAAGCGGCCCTGGCGATGGCGGAGCGCTGAACATGCGCTTTGTGTTCTACACCCACTCGGTCGTCTCCGACTGGAATCACGGCAACGCCCACTTCCTCCGCGGCGTCATGCGGGAGCTGGTCCATCGCCGGCACCAGGCGATCGCGCTGGAGCCGGCGGATGGCTGGAGCCGATCGAATCTGCTGACCGAGCAGGGAACCTTTGCCATCGAACGCTTCCGCAGGGATTTCCCCGAACTGATGCCGGTGACCTACGATGCCGGGTTTGACCACGAAGCCTGGACCGCCGAGGCCGACGTTGTAATCGTCCATGAGTGGACGGATCCCGAGCTTGTTGCACGCATCGGCCGTGCCCGGGCCGCTGGCGGCAAGTTCGTCCTTCTGTTTCATGACACCCATCACCGGGCGGTGTCGGCGACCGAGGCAATCTCGGCGCTCCGGCTGGAGCACTATGACGGTGTTCTCGCCTTTGGCGAAGCCTTGCGCGAGAGCTATCTGCGTGCGGGCTGGGGCAAGCGCGTCTTCACCTGGCATGAAGCCGCCGACGATCGCCTGTTCAAGCCGCACCCGGAGATCCACTCCACGTCCGATCTGGTCTGGATCGGAAACTGGGGCGATGACGAACGGACCGCCGAGCTCAAGGAGTTTCTGATCGAGCCGGTGCACGATCTTGGCCTCGATGCCGCTGTTCACGGCGTACGCTACCCCAAGGCCGCACTTGCGGATCTGGCTGCCGCCGGAGTTCGCTATGAGGGATGGATCGCCAATGCCGACGTGCCGAAGGCGTTCGCCGCGCATCGTGTCACAGTCCACATCCCACGGCGCCCCTATCGCGAGGGTCTGCCCGGAATTCCGACGATCCGCATGTTCGAGGCCCTCGCCTGCGGCATTCCGCTGGTTTCAGCACCATGGTCCGACGTCGAGCAGCTGTTCAGGCCCGGTATCGACTTTCTGTTTGCCGAGAATGGCTCGAAAATGCGGCAACAGCTGCGGACCGTGCTGGCCGATGAGGACTTTGCGGCCTCCTTGGCGACCTCGGGCCTCGAGACTATCCGCTCCCGACATACCTGCCGCCACCGCGTCGAGCAGTTGTTCGACGTGCTTGCGGAATGCACGAACCAATACACCGTCGTCCCGACCGCCGCAAAGGAAGCTGTCGCATGAAGATCGCATTTTATGGATCGAGCCTTTTGTCGTCCTACTGGAACGGTGCCGCGACCTACTATCGCGGTTTGCTCAAGGCACTTTCGCAATTGGGTTACGAGATCACTTTCTACGAACCCGACGTCTACGACCGGCAGAAGAACCGCGACATCGAGCCGCCCGACTGGTGCGCTGTCGTCGTTTATGAAGCGACCCCGCATGCATTGAAGCAGGTCGCGGCACGCGCCGCCGGCGCCGACATCGTCGTCAAGGCGAGCGGCGTCGGTTTCGAGGACGAGGCGCTGCTGCGCGCCGTGCTCGACCACGCCCGCAGCGATGCACTCGTCGTATTCTGGGACGTGGACGCTCCGGCAACACTTGCTCAACTGCGCGACGAACCGGACCATCCGCTCCATCGCGCCCTGCAAGAAATCGACTTGGTGTTGACCTATGGGGGCGGCGACCCGGTCGTTTGGGCTTACCGGGCCATGGGAGCTCAGGAATGCGTGCCTATCTACAACGCGCTCGATCCCGAAACGCACCATCCGGTCACCGGTCATACGCGTTTTGCTTGCGATCTGGCCTTTCTCGGAAACAGGCTTCCGGACCGCGAGGCGCGTGTCGAAGCGTTTTTCCTCGAACCCGCCAACCGTTTGCCGGGGCAACGTTTTCTGCTCGGCGGATCAGGGTGGGGCGACAAGCCGCTGCCGGCCAATGTCGACTGGCTCGGCCATGTCGGTACCCGCGACCACAACGCCTTCAACGTCACACCCAAGGCGGTGCTGAACATCAGCCGCGACAGCATGGCTGTAAACGGTTTTTCACCGGCCACGCGCGTCTTCGAGGCGGCCGGCGCTGGCGCCTGCCTCATCACGGATGCATGGCTGGGCGTGGAACTGTTCCTGAAACCAGACGAGGAGATCCTGGTGGCCCGCGACGGCGGCGATGTCGCCGAGATCATGCGCTCCCTGAAACCTGGGCGGGCCAAGGCAATCGGCCAGGCCGCACTTCGCCGTGTGCTGGCGGACCATACCTACGCGCAGCGGGCGGCCGTGGCGGATGCCGTCTTCAAACGTCATTTCGAACATGGGACCGTGGAGGCAGCGGAATGACCAAGCAACTGGACATCGTCTTTCTCGGCCTGTCGCTGTCCTCATCCTGGGGAAATGGCCACGCCACGACTTTTCGGGGCCTGCTGAAAGGCCTGCACGAACTCGGTCACCGCGTGACCTTTCTGGAGCGCGACGTGCCGTGGTACGCCAACCACCGCGATCTGCGCGATCCGGATTTCAGCGCCCTGCGCTACTACGAGACCACCGCGGACTTGCAACGCGGCTACGGACAGTGCCTGGAGGAGGCCGACATCATCGTCATCGGATCCTTCGTTCCAGAAGGACGCTCGGTCATCGACATCGTCGCCTCTATTTGCAGGGGGCAGCTCTGCTTCTACGACATCGACACACCTGTGACCCTGGCAAAGCTTTCGGCAGACGATTGCGATTATTTGAGCTGGCGGCAAATTCCGTATTTCGATGTCTATTTCTCCTTCACCGGCGGGCCAACGCTCGACCGTCTGGCGCAAGATTTCGGCGCGCGCCATGCCGAACCGCTCTATTGTTCGGTCGATCCGGTACGCCATCACCAGACTGGCGATCCGATCCGCTGGGATCTCGGCTATCTCGGCACCTACAGCGCCGATCGGCAGGCAACGCTGAACGCTCTGCTGCTCGAGCCCGCACGGCATATGCCGAACCGCCGTTTCGTCGTGGCCGGCTCGCAATATCCATCCGACATTATCTGGCCGGACAATGTCGAGCGCATCGAACACTTGCCACCGGCCGATCATGCCGCGTTTTACAGCCGTCAGCGCTACACGCTGAATGTCACACGGAGTTCCATGATCGCGGCGGGATGGTCGCCCAGCGTGCGCCTGTTCGAAGCGGCGGCTTGCGGCACGCCCATCATCAGCGATCGCTGGCCGGGGCTCGACAGCTTCTTTCCCGCATCGACGATCCACACCGCCGCGGGGACCGACGATGTCGTCGAGATCCTCTTCGGCGAGTCCGAGCGCGCACGCCTCGCCATGGCTGAGCGAGCCCGCGAACTCGTCCTCGCAGCCCACACCGGCGCGGCCAGGGCCCGCGAATTCGTGGCGGCGCTGACCCGGCCGAGAGCGGCAGCCCTCGATCTCGACATCGGAAGTGCAGCATGACCGGCAGACAGGAGAAAACGGCGATGCGACAAACAAGAAACGCGCGAAGGGCAAAGACAGTGCTTGTTGCCGGCGGTGCGGGATTCCTCGGTTCGCATCTTTGCGAAGCATTGCTCCGCAGTGGCTGGCGCGTGATCTGCGTCGACAATTTTCTGACCGGACGCATGGAGAACATCATCTCGATCATGGACCAGCCGGGTTTCAGGCTAATCGAGCAGGATATCTGCCGGCCATTGGATTTCGGCGAGCCCGTGGACCGCATCTTCAACCTGGCTTGCGCTGCCTCACCGCCGCGTTATCAGGCAGACCCGATACACACCACGCGAACCTGCGTGATCGGAACGCTCAACCTGCTCGAACTCGCCGTCCGTAAGGACGCGCGACTGCTGCAGGCCTCGACGAGCGAAGTGTATGGCGATCCCGAACAACACCCGCAGAGGGAGGATTATGTCGGCCATGTGAACTGCACGGGCCCACGTGCCTGCTACGACGAGGGCAAGCGTACCGCCGAAACGCTCTGCTTCGACTATTTAAGAGCCGGCAAGGCCGACGTCCGCGTCGCGCGCATCTTCAACACCTACGGTCCGAGAATGGATCCGGCGGATGGCCGCATCGTCTCGAATCTGATCATGCAGGCGCTCGAGAAACGTCCGCTGACGATATTCGGCGACGGCCTGCAGACGCGATCTTTCTGCTATGTCTCCGACCTGATCGACGGATTGATGCGCATGATGGATGTCGATCCCAATCCCGGCAAGCCGGTCAACCTGGGTAATCCCGGAGAATTCACCATCGTGCGACTGGCGGCATTGGTAAAGGCGATGACCGGCACCAAATCGGATTTGAGATTTCTGCCGCTGCCGCAAGACGACCCTCGGCGCAGGCAACCCGATATCTCGCGTGCAAAAGCGCTGCTCGGCTGGACGCCGAAGGTCCCCCTCAATGAAGGGCTTAAGCTGACGATCAATTACTTCGCGGAGCTCGAAGGCAGCCGCATCGGCGATCAAATGACAGGCCTTGCCAAAAGTGCGAGGCCCGCATCAGGCGGGCTGCAGAATCTTCCTGCATGATGCCGCGCTGGACCTCAAAAGATCGGGCGGAACATCCGCCCGATCTTGTGGTTTGGCTTGAGAAGCCGATACGGAGGATCGTCCCTATGCGACCCAAGCGACCCGTGAGGGATATCGACAAGATTGCCGAACGAGAGACGGCTGCCTATCTGCGGCGCGCCTCCATCACCTATCTCGAGTGCTGCGTCAGCCTGATGATGACGCATTTGCAACGGGAGGAAGTGGCAACTATTCTCGAGCAGGAAGCAGACATGCTGCGAAACCTGGACTGATCGAAACGGTCACATCTGGCATTCGTCAAGAAACCGTATCAGCCGCAGCTTGTATCGATCTGCCGTCTCATCCAGCCTGGTTTTTTCCCCGCCGTTTTCGGATTGGGCAGTCGTGCTCCAGAGGCCTATCTGGAACGCCAGGTAGCAAGGTTCGAAAAAATCGATGTGGCCATTGTCAACGTCGAGCCCCATCCCTTCGACCAACCTCGTCACATCGCTGTCGGATAGTCCATATTCGACACGGGCGCCGGCAATATCCCACTCTATCGGCTGGCAGCCAATCAAATCATGCGCCCGGCAATGGTCGACAGCATCTGTCTTGAGCACCGTGCCGTCGGCACAAACGAGAAACTCCCACGGGTGGAGCTTTCCGTCGATTTCAACTCGCTGCAACACCTGCACAGGGATCCGTTTCGAGAACCAACCGCGCAACTTCGCCGAGCAGTTCTCGCCCAAGGCTTCCGATGCATTGGAAACAGCCATTTCCGCGAGCGCGAGCAATGATGCACCCGGCTCGCAGGTTCGAAGATTAAGCGCACGCCAGGTTAGGTAACGTGTCAATTCCGCGATCATTCTTGCTCCGGGCAGCGGCGCCTGATCCATCGTGGTGCCGTCAATCCATCGTTCAACCAGAAAGCCGTGGCAAAGCGCGACCACTTGCGACCCGAATCCAGCTTCGTTCAACATTTCCGCGGCTCGTTTCTTGCGCCGGCCGGTTTCGCCGAGGCCGGCGAATTTGACGAGCCAGCGATCATGTCCCGCAGACGCCAGGAATTTGCGCCGCTCGGCGCGGCGCGGGCTCGGCGGCCACCGCTTCTCGTCGACGTAGTGGACGCTCCTCCATTCGCCACCAGATAGTTCGGTCAGGCTCAATTCGGGGCTGCCGACCGCCTCGGCCACCCAATCGCGCAACGTGGGACTTTTCGAGCTTTCGCAGAAGGTGTGCTCAAACGCCGTCGCCACATGTTTCGGACAGCGCAACCATGTCTCCCTTGCCTCCGGCGACGCTTCGATGCCCGGGGCGCCTGAATGGCTGGGAAACAGGTGAATCCGGTCCGTATCGACACCCAGTTCTCGCAGCCACGCGACAACGGCGTGCATCGAACTGCCGGACAGGCCGGGACCCTCGTCTACAACGGCGAAGCGGGCCGATGGATTGTCCTTCCAGGCGGCGATCGACCGTGGATCGGCGTTGACATGCCTGCGGAAGGGATGGCCGATCGGACGAACGCTGAATGGCGCCGGCGCGCCAATCGCGGCGGCCACCATGGCGGCAAGGCCGAGGCCGATGCTGCGGATGCCGATCACGCATGTGTTCGCATCGAGACCTGACTCCCGCGCCGCGACCAAATAGCTTTCGGGATAAAGCGCATAATGCGAATAGCCCTCGGCGGAACCGGTCAGAACCTCGGCTTCACAGTCGAGCCCGGCAAGCAGTCGGAGAAGTCCCGGGTCGATGCCACCACCTATGGCGAAACCGTTTCGCCACGACTTCGCCACCTCTGCCGCAAGTCCGACCAGCAAGTTGGCACCTTGCTGTTGCCGCGGCGAGAAGATGTCGATGCCGCGCGTCTCGAAATCGGCGTCGGCAAGCGCCTGAACCAGTTCCGACACGCTGATGAATAGCCCGACCAACGCAGCATGGCGCCGGACGCCATGCGGCATGCGATCAAGGCTCTCGGCCACTTCGATCGCGGCCTGGCGAAGCCGTTGTGCGTTTTCGGTCCGCTTGTGGTCGCCGTAGACGATCATCGATCGGTTTTCCAAGGATTGCAGTGCGGCAACGCAGCGGGTGCAGCTTCGATCCATGGTGGTTTGCGCAATTTTTCGACGGGCCAAGGAACATTCCGGCACGCTGGCGGTTCGGCGCCAGGAACTTACCTTTGAACAGCATAGGGCGGCAGTTTCGTGGGATCAAAAAAGGTTCGTGTTGGTATCGTTGGAGTCGGCAATTGCGCATCCTCCCTGGTGCAGGGCCTCTCCTATTATCGTCACGCAAAAAGCAACGAACCGATCCCGGGACTGATGCATGCCGACCTCGGCGGCTACCATGTCGATGATATCGAAATCGTCTGTGCATTCGACGTCGCCAAAAGCAAGGTAGGCCGCGACGTCGCGGAAGCGATCTACGCCCCCCCGAACAACACCTTCCGCTTTGCCGATGCGGCGACGACCGGCGCTCGCGTCGAGCGCGGACCGACACTTGACGGGATCGGCAAATATTTGCGCGACGAAATCGAGGAGGCGCCGGAGCCGGTCGCCAATGTCAGCGAGATCTTGCGCGACAGTGGCGCCGACGTGCTGGTCTCCTACCTGCCGGTTGGTTCGGAGGAAGCGACGCGCTTCTATGCCGAGTGCGCGCTCGAAGCTGGCTGCGCCTTTGTCAATTGCATACCGGTTTTCATCGCCTCACGTCCGGAATGGCGCCGGCGCTTCGAGCAACGCGGGCTGCCGCTGGTCGGCGACGACATCAAGAGCCAGGTCGGAGCGACCATCGTTCACCGGCTGCTCGCCAATCTCTTCCGCGAGCGCGGCGTGCGCATCGATCGCACCTATCAGCTGAATTTCGGCGGCAACACCGACTTCCTCAACATGCTGGAACGCGAGCGGCTGGAATCGAAGAAAATCTCCAAGACGCAATCCGTGGCCAGCCAATTCGATGTTCCTCTGGAACCGGGCAATATCCATGTCGGACCCAGCGACCACGTGCCGTGGCTGACCGATCGCAAGTGGGCCTATATCCGGGTGGAAGGCACGACCTTCGGCGGCGTGCCGCTCAACGCCGAGCTGAAACTGGAAGTCTGGGATTCTCCAAATTCAGCGGGCGTGGTGATCGATGCGATACGCTGCGCAAAGCTGGCGCTCGACCGCGGCATTGCCGGCGCGCTGACCGGCCCCTCCAGCTATTTCATGAAGTCGCCTCCAGAACAGTTCACCGACGCCGAAGCGCGACAGCGCACGCTTGCATTCATCGCCGGCAAGGACGAGCCCCTGCTCGATGCCGCGGAATGACGACAACCTTCTTTTTGATCCGCCATGCGGCACACGACAATGTCGGCTCCTATCTTGCAGGACGGATGGACGGCGTTTGCCTTGGCGACACTGGCAAAGCGCAGGCAGCACAGCTTGCCGGCCGCATGGCCCGGGAGCCGATTGAAGCGATCTTTTGCAGCCCGCGTGAGCGAACGCGGGAGACGGCCGTGCCAATCGCGCTTGCCTGCGGCGTCGGCGAAATCGCGATCTGCGCCGAACTTGACGAGATCGACTTCGGCGACTGGTCGGGAAAGACGTTCGACGAGTTGAATGGCGACGCCGGCTGGCGGGCGTGGAACGACCAAAGGCAGGAGGCCAGGACTCCGAGCGGCGAGACCATGCTGGATGTCCAGCAGCGCATGGTCGCGCTGATTACCGCCGTCCGCGAGCGGCATCAGAATCAGTGTGTCGCCCTGGTCAGCCACGCCGATGTGATCAAGGCCGCTGTCTGCAATGTTCTTGGCTTGCCAGCCGGCGACTGCTTTCGCTTCGATATCGATCCCGCCTCGATCACAACGATCGTATCCGGTGACTGGGGGGCGAAGCTGATCCGATTGAATGAAATTGCATGACGAGGATTTGCCGGATGCAGATGGTCATTTTCGGTCTTACCGTCACGTCTTCATGGGGTAACGGCCATGCCACCTTATGGAGGGGACTGATCCGCGCCCTCGCCCGACTGGGATGGTCCATCACCTTCTTCGAACGCGACACCCCCTATTATGCCGGGACGCGTGATCTCGATCATCTCGATGGCGGCAACGTCGTTATCTACCCGGACTGGGAAGACATCCGCCGCGTTGCTGAGGGCGCGATGAAGCAAGCGGATGTGGTCGTCGTCACCTCCTACTGTCCCGATGCCGTGGAGGCCTCGCGGCTGGCGCAGCAGGCAGGCCGCGGACTGCGTGTCTTCTACGATCTGGACACGCCGGTCACGCTAGCCCGCATCGAACAAGGCGAGCGTCCTCCCTATTTCGGGCCAGAGGGTCTTGCCGATTTCGACCTCGTCTTGAGCTACACCGGCGGCTCGGCGGTCGACGCGCTGAAGTCGGTTTTAGGCGCACGCCACGTGGTGCCGCTCTACGGGCATGTCGATCCCGACCAACACCGGCCGGCAGAGAAGCGGGCCGAATTCGCCGGCGATCTTTCCTATCTCGGCACCTACGCAGCGGATCGCCAGGCCGGCGTCGAAAAGCTGCTGGTCCGCCCGGCCGCGCGCCTGCCTGACCACCGCTTCATCATTGGCGGCGCGCAATATCCGCAGGAATTCCCATGGAGCGACAACATCTTCTTTGTCAGGCATCTTCCGCCCGCCGATCATCCGGCTTTCTTCTCATCGTCGCGCCTGACACTGAACGTCACCCGCGAAGCGATGGCGCAGAAGGGCTGGTGCCCGTCGGGGCGGCTCTTCGAAGCGGCCGCGTGTGGGGCTGCCATCGTCACCGATGCATGGCCCGGCCTCGCGGAATTCTTTGAACCCGGTCGCGAAATCCTGTTGGCGCACGACACGGATGATGTGGTTGCCGCATTGCGATTGCCGGAGCGCGAACTCGACCTCATTAGAAGGCGTGCCCGCGAGAGGGTCTTGGGCGAACACACTTCCGCCCGGCGCGCGGCGGAACTGGATCGCATCCTGAGTGATGCCTTTCAAAAATCTCCCGGCGAACCGATGAAGGAAGCAGTCTGATGTTGGGCATCGTGCCCGCTGCCGGGCGTGGCAGCCGCATTCAACCACTCGGCTTCTCGAAAGAGCTGCTGCCGGTCGGCAGCCGGGTGGATGGGCAGACCGAGCGTCCCTGCGCGGTGAGCGAATATCTGGTGCGGCGGATGGTGCGCGCCGGCGTCGACAAGATCTGCTTCATCATCGGATCCGGCAAATCCGACATCCTCGAATACTACGCCGCCGGTTATGGTGACGCCGCGGCCCTTTTTGTCGTGCAGCCCAACCCAGTTGGGCTTTGCGATGCGATTTTCCGGGCAGCCCCCCTCGTCGCGCCCGACGAGGTCGTCCTGGTCGGCCTTCCCGACACGATCTGGTTTCCCGAGGACGGCTTCTCCCGCCTGCCCGACAACTCCCTGTCATTTCTGCTCTTCCCGGTGGACCGCCCCGAATTCTTCGATGCGGTGGTTCTCGATGAGAAGGATCGGGTGAAGGAAATCCAGGTCAAGCGGCAAGATGCTGCCACAAACTGGATCTTGGGGGCGTTCAAGATGCCGGGCCGGACCTTGCACGAGCTTGAGGCACTCTGGCGCGAACGGAACCGATGCGACGAATATATCGGCACCCTGATCAACGCCTACCTGGCTGCCGGCGGCGGAGCCTACGGTGTCAGGGCTGGAGTCTCCTACGTCGATGTCGGTACGTTCAACGGCTACCGCACGGCTCTTCGGCTGCTCGAGGACGGCGCCACATCCGAACAACATCAGACCACCATTGTTGTGCCTGGGGCACACCCGCAAGTGCCCGTCGTTCCGGGTGAAGGAGCCTGAACCATGCTGCACTCCGACGCTGAAATCCGCCGCCGCATCGATGCGCTCGGCCCATGGTTCCACAACATGGAACTGGCCGGCGTCGAAACCGCTCCCAACCATTTTCTGGGCAATTACCCGCTGATCAAATGGCGCAAATTCGCCGATGCCATTCCCGCTGATCTGACAGGCAAGGCGGTGCTGGATATCGGCTGTAATGCCGGCTTCTACTCCATCGAGATGAAGCGTCGAGGTGCTGCCCGTGTCCTTGGCATCGATTTCGACGAGGCCTATCTGGCGCAGGCTCGTTTTGCCGCCGAGATCGCGGATTGCGATATCGAATTCCAGAAACTTTCGGTCTACGACGTCGGCGCCCTACGTGAGACATTCGATGTCGTGCTGTTCATGGGGGTGCTTTACCACTTGCGCCATCCCTTGCTTGCGCTCGACCTGATCCGTGAGCATGTCGCCGGTGACCTGATGATCTTCCAGTCCATGCAACGCGGCAGCGCGGATTTGCCCGAGCTGGAAGAGAACTATCATTTCTGGACGCATGACCTGTTCGACCGGCCTGAATTTCCCAAGCTCCATTTCATCGAACACCGCTATGCCGATGATCCGACCAACTGGTGGATTCCCAACCGCGCCTGCACCGAAGCGATGCTGCGCAGCGCTGGTTTCGAGATCGTTCTGCATCCCGAGCACGAGGTCTATTTCTGCCGCGCTGCCGG
Organism: Mesorhizobium sp. LNHC232B00; assembly: GCF_000502435.1. Classification (NCBI taxonomy): domain Bacteria; kingdom Pseudomonadati; phylum Pseudomonadota; class Alphaproteobacteria; order Hyphomicrobiales; family Phyllobacteriaceae; genus Mesorhizobium; species Mesorhizobium sp. LNHC232B00. The sequence continues at coordinate 23,311 of NZ_AYWP01000028.1, read as the reverse complement.
CGAGCCGGGCGGAGGCGGCGCGATCTATCCGTCGAAAGGAAAGCTCCATGATTGAAGCCGCGATGATCTGGAACGAGCCCAACAACAAGTCACATTGGGACCCCGAGCTCGACCCCGATTGGAGCCGCTTTGCCAGCATGGCGATCCTGTCGGCGGACGCGATCGCGTCCGAGAACCCGGCTCTGACAAAAGTGCTTGGCGGCATCTCGCCAATCGATCCCGGCTTCATCACGCGGATGAAGGAATTGGGCGTGCTGAACCATGTCGACGCCGTCGCCGTACACGGCTTTCCTCTCGACTGGAACCTGTGGCAGATCCAGGAGTGGCCGCAGAAGATCGGCGAGATCGCGACCGTCACCGATCTTCCCATCTGGGTCAGCGAAGTCGGCGTATCGACCTTCGGCGCCGAGGAAATCCAGGTTTGGGGGCTCAAGCGCACCGCCGATTTGCTGCTCGGCAACGCGCCTCGCATCCAGTGGTACAGCCTCTATGATCTTCCGCGTGAATGGGAAGCAACGACGCGGCATCGCGAAGCGGAGGGCTCCTCCTATTATCGTCATTTCCACATGGGGCTGCTGCGCCAGGACGGGACGCCAAAACCGGCGCTGAAGGAATTCCTGCGCTATACACCCGCGATAGGGCTGGTGCAGTGGTTCCATTTCGAGGACCCGCGGCTGGATGATGCCGTTGCCTGGATGAAGCGGCTGGGCGTCACCAACATGCGCACCGGACTTTCCTGGGCGGACAGCTTCCGGCCGAATGCGCTGGACTGGTTCGACCGGCAGATGGAAGCACTCGTCGATTTCGACGTGACGGTCACCTTCTGCTTCACACCAGAGCATCGCGGAATGATGCCCCACCACACGAGCCCGCCGCTGGTGCCGGAGGAATTCGCGGAATTCTGCGCAACCATGATCCGCCGCTATGCGCCTGCCATGACCTCCGCCTCGCTCCCGACGCGGCCGGCGTCTGCCGCGTGAAAGTGTCATGCTGCCCATGCACAAGGCGCCTGACACATTGGACGAATTCGCGGGACCGTCGATGGGTGGGGATGCCGCGTACGGCACCGGGACGCGACCAGCCACCACACTCACCGTCCTCAATGTCGCCTACCCTCTCGCGCCCGTCGGGCCCGACGCTGTCGGCGGTGCCGAACAGGTTCTGTCGATGCTCGATCGGGCACTGGTTGGCGCGGGTCACCGCTCCATCGTCATTGGCTGCCGTGGCTCCAGCGCGAGCGGCACTCTTGTGGAAACACCGGCTGAAAACGGCGTCCTCGACGAGGCGGCGAAGCATCGCGCGCAACAGGCTCATCGCAAGGCGATCGCCGCTGCCCGCGCCCGATGGCCGATCGATGTGGTTCATTTGCACGGCATCGATTTCGATGCCTATCTGCCCGACGATGGTCCGACCTTGGTGAGCCTCCACCTGCCATTGGACTGGTATCCGGCCGAGGCGCTGCGCCCGGCGCGCGACGACCTATGGCTCCATGCGGTCTCAGCCGCCCAGCACAAGACCGCGCCACCAGGCGCCAGACTGGCGGCGCCGATTCCGAACGGCGTCGACATCGAAGCGCTGAACCTGCTTCAGCCGAAGCGCGACTTTGCCCTGGTTCTGAGCCGCGTCTGCCCGGAAAAAGGTATTCACCTGGCGCTGGATGCGGCCAAACAGGCGGGTGTGCCATTGGTCATCGGCGGCAAGGTTTATCCCTATGAAACGCACACGCGCTACTTCCACGACGAGGTCCAATCTCGTCTCGACGGCCGCCGCCGCTTCCTGGGTCCGCTCGGTTTTACCGCCAAGCGGCGCTTTCTCAACGCAGCGCGCTGTCTGGTCGTTCCGAGCCTGGCCGCCGAGACCAGTTCGCTTGTGGCGATGGAGGCCTTGGCCTGCGGCACGCCGGTGGTCGCTTTTCCAAACGGTGCGCTCCCGGATGTGATCGAGCACGGCAGGACGGGTTTTCTCGTCAACACTGTCGACGAGATGGCCCAAGCCATTCTTGCTGCGTCCAGCCTGGACGCCGAGACATGCCGGGCCGAGGCGCGACGGCGCTTTTCGCTGGAACGGATGATCTCGTCTTATATGGACGCCTATCAGGCGCTGGCAGAACTTGGCACCGATCGCCGGCGCTTTGTTGCGGCACCGTGAGCAAGGCGGTGCTGCGCTGCGAAATCATCGGTGACCCCGCACAATTCGAGGCCTTGACGCCGCACTGGTGGAGACTGTGGGAGCAGAGTTCCTCGGCGACGCCGTTTCAATCCCCCGCCTGGCTGGTGCCCTGGTGGCACGCATTCGCGCCCGGTGAACTGGCGACAGTCGCGGTCTGGCATGGCGGCGATCTGGTCGGGCTGGCGCCACTCTATCTTGAGCATGGGATGTCCGGTTCGAAGCTGCTTCCGGTCGGCATTTCGCTCAGCGACTATCTGGATGTCCTGGCTGTCCAGGATGTCCAGGCGGCGGTCGTCGCCGCAATTGCCGAAGCGATCCTCTCGGTCGAGTGGTCGCAGTGGATCTTGTCTGATCTGCCGCAAAACAGTGTCGGTCTTGCGATCGCGCATCCCGATCTGAAGATCGACGCGCCAGTAAATCATGCCGCCTGTCCCGTGCTCGCCATCGCCGGCGACGAAACATTGGCCGGCTGCGTCCCCGCCCGGCGCAGGCGCCAATTGCGCCGGGCGCGCCGGGCCGCATCCAAACGCGGCCGGATTGCGTTTTCGTCGCCTCGGAGTGACCACCAAAACTTCCTTAACCAGCTGATCCGCCTGCACGATGCGCGCTGGGCAGGACATGGCGGTGGTGTGTTGGCCAATGCTGCGGTTAAGCAATTCCACCGGCTCTCGCTTCCCTTGCTCGATGCTCACGGCCTGGTGCGATGCTGGCTGTTCGCGATCGATGGCACGACTGTCGGCGCCTACTATGGATTTCACCACCGCGGCCGTGCCTATGCCTATCTCGGCGGCTTCGACCCTGCCTATGCCGAGGAGAGCCCAGGCGCGATCCTGATCGGCCACGCGATCGCGGAGTCGATCCGCGAAGGTGCGCGCGAGTTCGATTTCCTGCGCGGCCAGGAGGCCTACAAATATGGCTGGGGAGCCGGTGACAGGTGGACGATGCGCAAGCTCTGGACACGGAGTTGATGCCATGGGTTTAAACGTGCCGGGATCCGCGCAGCGCAGGAGATCGGTAAGACTGGCGGTCGAAGACTGCATGGGCGATGGGGTCAGCGCCGAAGCTGTTCTCGCCCGGTTGGCGCTCTACCTGCCGCCTACGATTGGAGCCGCGGAATTGGCGGAGCTCATGCGGAAAATCCGTCCGGCGGATACCGACGAAGCGGAAAAACTGCGAAAAATCGCCGGACTGCTGCGCCGCAAGCCGGGCATTTTTACCATGTTGCGGGCGACGGGCGGCGCCGTTCGGCATGAACGCGCCAAGGACGAGACGGATGCCGCCGTCGTCACGCGGCTGGCCTCGAGCTTTGATGCCGCCGCAGCGATTTCGGGAGCCGCAAGTGTGCAACTGGCATCTCTTGGCGATGAGGAGAGATTGTCAGCGACGACCGATGAAATCGTTGCATGGCTGGAGGCGCTAGAATTCACCGGAAGCGACCGAAATATTCTGGACATCGGTTGCGGCATTGGGCGTTTCGAGCGCGCGTTGTCCAAATCCTTCGGGCGGATGGTCGGCATCGATATATCCTCGCGAATGATCTCCATCGCCTCCCAGCAATGCGCCGAACTCAGCAATGTCGAGCTGCGGCAGACCTCCGGTCTCGACCTGACAGAATTCGGCGACGCGAGTTTCGATTGCGTGCTGGCGGTCGACAGCTTTCCCTATCTGGTGCTGGCCGGCATGGCTGAGCGGCATTTCGAGGAAATTGCGCGCGTTCTGAAACGGCCGGGCTGGCTTGCGTTGCTGAACTATTCCTATCGGGGATCGCTTTTTTTAGACCGCGCCGACATCGGTCGCCTGGCGCAAGCTCACCGGTTGCGGGTCCTCATCGACGGTGAGAAGCCGTTTCGGTCATGGGATGGCGATGCCTTCCTGCTTGCCGGGTGAGACGGAACATTACAGCGCGATGCCAGTTCGGACGTCGAATAAAGGCACGTTAAGAGCGTCCCCAATTCGAAGGAGATTTTCATGGCATCCGACGGCAAAAAGCATTTCGGACGCGGCAGCCAGGGTAAGGGTACCGGCGCCGGCGCAATGACCAATCTGCCCAAGGACAAGATCGAAGAGAACGCGTTTTTGTCCAATCGCGACAAGAAGCAGCACAGCGAAGAACGTGGGCTGGACGGCAATCGAATCAAGTCCGATCAGTATCAGGATCACGCCGCGAACCATTTGCCCAAGGAGTAAACGGCCTTACGCCCTCTGCGTGGTCCGCAACGATGCAGGTCATACAAATAACCTGTGCAAGGACCGCCCGTGACATTCTCAGCGGTGGACATCGGCTTGTAATGCCAGGCGCTTATCACCACACTACGATCAAGGGACCGCTGTCTATCAAGAGAATGTGATGTCTCGTTTGAACGACGATACCACGGATCCGCATGTCGAGATGGCAGTGGATCAGGAGATTGCTTCCCTCCTGGCCGCCATTGAGCGGGAAAAGATTCCAGACCGGCTGACCAAGCTGGCGGTCGAATTGCAGAACGCGCTTGTCGAGAAACGTCGGCGCGATGTGAGGAACTGACTATCTGCGACTGTCGATCTCGATATCAAGCTGGCCATCTGACAGCTGATTTCGCCTTTCCATCAATGTCTGTAATGAGCTCTCCCCAAGGAGCTCCAGAATGTTGGCGCGGGCACGGTTCAGCCGGCTTTTGACCGTCCCTACGGCGCAGCCGCATATTTCGGCGGTTTCCTCATAGCTCACTCCCAAAACGCCAATCAGCATCAGGACCTCGCGTTGGTGTTCAGGCAGCTTTTGAATCGCGCCGTGAACTTCCTTGCTCTGAACGGTCCATTCCTGGGTGGCTTCCGAAATCGGCCTCGAAGACGCGCAATCGAGCAGGCCCGGCGCTTCCCGGGCAGCGATCTTGACACGGGTGTAATAAGTGTTGCGCATGATGGTGAAGAGCCAAGACTTCATGCGTGTACCGGGTTCGAACTTGTCGATGTTGGCGAGCCCTTTGGTCAACGTCTCCTGCACAAGGTCGTCGGCGTCGTCTGGAACGCGACAGAAGGTGCGCGCGAAGGCGCGCAGGGCAGGTATCAGGTCAACGATGGAAACTTCATTGGTTTCCTGGTCGGCCAAAAGGTAGCCTCCGGATGACAATGGTCTAGCTCCCAGAAGAAAGAGTGAATGAACGAAGTCAGAGCTAAATGCATGGAGGTTTGCTTCGTTCCGGCTGCTGGAAACAACTCTTCGGAAATTCGACAAGCACGGGGATGCCAGCCGACGGTCGTGTCCGGCGCGGCCATTCCTTCATGGGAACAAAGCCTCGCATCGGCGGTTTGGTGAGCTAAGTGCATCAACCTTCCGTCATCGATCGAGGACATGTCATGGCCAAATCCGCCCATCGCTCCGCTCGTCAATCGGCAAGTGGACTGGACCAAAATAGCGCGCGCGGAAATGGCGGGGAGCTGCACCAGATCGTTGGAAGCGAGACGCCCACTCTCACCACTGCGCTCGGAACGCCTGTCTCCGACGATCAGAACACGTTGCGGATCGGCGAACGCGGACCGTCCCTGATCGAGGACTTCCACTTTCGCGAGAAGATTTTCCACTTCGACCACGAACGCATCCCGGAAAGGGTCGTTCATGCCCGCGGCTATGGCGCGCATGGTTATTTCGAGACCTACGAGTCACTGGCCAAATACACACGTGCGGACATTTTCCAGCGAGCCGGTGAAAAGACGCCGGCCTTCGTACGGTTCTCGACGGTTGCCGGCAACAAGGGTTCGTTCGACCTCGCCCGCGACGTGCGCGGCTTTGCGGTCAAGCTCTACACCAAGGAAGGCAATTGGGACCTGGTCGGCAACAACATCCCGGTCTTCTTCATCCAGGACGCCATCAAATTTCCCGACCTGATCCACGCCGCCAAGCAGGAGCCGGACCGCGACTTCCCGCAGGCCCAGACCGCACATGACAATTTCTGGGACTTCATCAGCCTGATGCCGGAATCGATGCACATGGTGATGTGGATCATGTCGGATCGCGCGATCCCTCGCTCCTTCCGCTTCATGCAAGGCTTTGGTGTGCACACATTCCGCCTCGTCAACGCCAAGGACGAATCCACCTTCGTCAAGTTCATCTGGAAGCCGAAGCTCGGCATGCAGTCTGTGGTCTGGAACGAGGCCGTCAAGATCAATGGCGCCGATCCCGACTTTCATCGCCGCGATCTATGGGACGCTATCCAGTCCGGCAATTTCCCGGAATGGGAGTTGACGGTGCAACTGTTCGATCAAGCGTTTGCCGACAGCTTCGACTTCGATATTCTGGACGCAACGAAGATCATTCCTGAAGAGGTCATAGAGCCGATCCCGGTCGGGCGGCTGGTGCTTGATCGGATGCCGGACAATTTCTTCGCCGAGACCGAGCAGGTTGCCTTCATGACGCAGAATGTGCCGCCCGGAATCGACTTCTCCAACGATCCGCTCCTCCAGGGCCGCAACTTCTCCTATCTCGATACCCAATTGAAAAGGTTGGGGAGCCCGAACTTTACCCATATCCCGATCAACGCCCCGAAGTGCCCGTTCGCCCATTTTCAGCAGGACGGACACATGGCCATGCGCAATCCGGTCGGTCGGGCCAATTACGAACCGAATTCATGGGGACTGGGACCGCGCGAGGATCCGCAACGCGGCTTCCGTTCCTTCGCCGATGCCGAGGAAGGGCAGAAAGTACGTCTGCGGGCCGAGAGCTTTGCCGATCACTACAGCCAGGCCCGGCAATTCTTCAACAGCCAGACACCACCGGAGCAGCGTCACATCGCCATGGCGTTGACGTTCGAATTGAGCAAGGTCCAGGCACCGGCGATCCGCGAGCGCATGGTTTCGCATTTGCTGAACATCGACGAAAACCTGGCGACCACCGTCGCCGACAAGCTCGGCATTCGCAACATGCCCGAACCCGCCGAGGCGGCCGTTCCGATACGTGACGACTTGCCGCCGTCGCCGGCCCTCAGCATCATCGAAAACGGACCCGACAGTTTCAAAGGCCGCAAAGTCGGTGTTTTGCTCAGCGATGGAACCGACACCACCCTGTTCGAGGCACTCCGTTCCGCCATCGAAGCGGAAGGCGCCGTTATGGAGGTGGTTGCACCCAAGGTGGGCGGCGTCGAAGCCGCCGACGGTACCCACATCGAGGCCAGGCACATGATCGACGGCGGTCCATCGGTCCTGTTCGACGCGGTGGTGCTGCTCCTCTCCGAGGAGGGCGCCGGGCTGCTGCTCAACGAGGCGACCGCGAGGGACTTCGTGTCCGACGCCTTCGCTCACTGCAAGTTCATCGGCTTCACGCCGGGAGCCGAGCCGCTCATGGCCAAGGCGGGTGTCGCACCAGATGCCGATGAGGGGCTGACGCGGCTGGATTCGGCAGCCTCGGCAAAGACGTTCGTGCAGGCCTGCCGGAAACTGCGGCTCTGGGCGCGCGAGGCAGCTGTCAAGCTTTGATCGGCTGGACCGCCGGCGGTGTCCGCAGGACCCGGGCTGCAAGCCACGGCTTGCCACGGCCACCTATCATCGACTGTCCTTTCCAGCGGCCTGTTCCCGCTGCTTCTTCAGAACCTCGTCGGTTCCGACCAGCTTCTTTGCTCCGCCTGAAATGGTCGTGGATACCACTGCGGGCGGATCGCTCGCCGGGAAAGAATCCTCCAAGCCCGATTGCAGTTGATCCTCGAGCGTCTGGGGCTCTTCGGACCGACCGGGCGTTCTGCGCGTGTCTATCTTCTCCAGCGACTGTTTCCCTTTTGGCGAATCCTTCGCATCGCGGACCAAGGCATAAAGCTGCTCGATCGCGAATTCCTTGATTGGTTCGAAATCGGCCCGGTCGTCCTTCGTCGCCTCGATCCGGTCGACCATGGCTTTCTCGAACCGATCAAGGGCTTCAGCTCCACAGGCGTGGGAAAGGCGCAGCAATGCCTCGTGCAGCATCAGCGGAGTAAAATAAGCCGAGGCTTCAAGCTTGAGTTGCCGTAGACGATCCGGAGTGGCGGCCTGGAATTTTGACATGGACAACGTCCTTTCTCCCATAAGCATCTCAACGACATTTGACCGCCGATGTTCCACCACGCCTGAACCTTCACGCGCGGCGAACTATAGGAACCAGCTTGCCACCAGTCCCGCCGATGCCGCAAAAATCGCGAGCGTCGTCACACCGCCCAAGATGTTCGTGCTTGTGCTATTGACCTTGTCTCCCATGATCTTGCGGTTGTTGGTCATGATGAGAATGAGAAGCAGGAGGGGCGGTGTGGAAAACCCTTGCACGATGCCCGACCAGACCAGGGCTTTCATGGGATTGAAGCCGAAGAAGTTGAGCCCGATGGCCACAAGCGTGATCATCCCGATCGCCATATAGAATTTGGGAACCTGGCGCGGTTTGGCATTCAAGCCATTCTTCCATCCCATCGCCTGAGCGAAATCGAAAGCGGCGCCGGCCGTCATGATCGGAACAGCCAGAAAGCCGACACCAATTACGCCGGCCGCAAAAAGAATTGCCGCCGCATCGCCGGCAAGCGGCCGCAGCGCTTCGGCAGCCTGCGCCGCGGTCTCGATCTGCGTCTGGCCGGCCTTGTAGAGCGTGGACCCCGTCGAAAGGATGATGAAATACATGATCAGATTGGAAAAAGTCATGCCGATCAGAATATCGCGGCGAGATCGGCGCAGTTCGCTCTCAGTGGCGCCCCTGCGCTCTTCGAGGCTCTTTCGGCCCTTGGCGATCTCCTCCTCCACCTCCTGGTTGGACTGCCACGTGTAGAGATATGCGGAGAGCGTCGTCCCGACGATGGCGACGAGAATGGACAGGTATTCGCGGCTGAACTCTATCCTTGGCAACAGCGTGCCGCGCAGGACCGAGGCCGCATCCGGTTTGGCAAGCACTGCGGAGACCACATAGGCGAGCAGAGCCAATGCCAGCCACCGGAACACATTGCGGATCAATTTATACGATCCGAACACCTGCAGGGTAAAAATGACGATCGCAATGGCAATGACGACCAGCGGAGCAGGCAGAGGAACGAACAAGATAATGGCCGCGGACATCGCACCAAGGTCGGCGGCTGCCTCGATCGTATTGCCAATCAGTACCCCCACCAGCACAGACCATAGCAGCCAACGTGGGTAAAAATCGGATATGGCCTTGAAAAGGCCACGACCCGAAACCTGACCAAGTTTGGAGGAAAGATAGACGACGAGATACATCATCGGCAGCGTGACAGGTGCCGTCCACAGCAGGTCGGGCCCGAACCGGGCCCCGGCACTTGCGTAGGTGCCAATGGCCGAACAGTCGTCGTCGGCTGCCCCGGTGATCAGTCCCAGCCCGAGAGCCCGGACCACGCCGCCTTCTTTTCGTTCGCCTGGCCTTTGGCCCGCATCAGGTGGCCCGCTCATTGGAAGCGCGTTTTTGTCAAAGGCACGCAAAAAGTCATGACAAACATTCCAGCCGGATGCTCACAAAGCGGGTTTGAAGCTGCGTTAAGACGAGGCTCGAACCTTTGGTCAGGCTTTTTGTTCCTGGAGAGCGCTGTTGCGACGAGCGCGATCTCGTCTGACGCGGCTCTTTCGTTAGCGCCGAAAATCACGGCAAACGCACGCCTCTATTCTGGAGAACGCTGGCGTCGATGCCACTAATCAGGGGGCGAAAAGCGGTTCATTCGTTTCGTCATCGGCTCGTGCTGCCACCGATCACCATCCGCACGCCAAGGCCAATGATGAACAAACCTGCGAGGCGCTGCTGCCAAAGTCTTGCACGAGGGTGCCGCATGATCCACGCGCCGATCGCGCCCGATGCAAGCGCATAGGTCCCCAACACCAGCACCCCGGTTATCTTCTGCGTCGCGCCGAGCAGTACCAGTTGCAACGTGACGAAGCCCCTATGCGGATCGACAAATTGCGGCAGGAATGCAACCATGAACATCAAAGGCCAAGGGTTGCTCAGATTGGCGATCATGCCTTCGCGGGCGGCGGCAAGCGGCTGAAGCGCCTCATTGTCATCGACGGCAACCGTTGCCGAGGATGAAAGCAGCAGCCGGAACCCGAGCCAAACGATATAGGCCGCGCCAGCCCATCGAAGGAGGTTGAACGCCAGCGGCGAGGCGCGGACCAGCGAGGACAGGCCAAAGGCAACCAGCGGAAGTTGCACCAGTCCGGCGCCCAGCGTCATGCCGAGCACCGTGAACAGGGCCACGCCGCGCCCCTGCCCGATGCCGCGAGCCATCACCAGCATGCTGTCGGGGCCTGGCGGCGCCTGCATGAGAATGACGGTTCCGACGAAAGCTATCCATAAAGAGGGATCGATGGGCATCTCCATACGCGCTGCCGAATATCAAAGTGGTCAGCCGTCACCAGGTTCCGACGGCAAATCGAAAAATCCTGTTGCGAAGAATTTGGAGGCTTTGGCACGAACCGAAGCATGGAACATAGGGCCGATCCTCGAAGTTGAAACGCAGGGATTACGCCAGAACCGGTTTGGAGGCCCGATCGGGACATAAAGCGATGACCGCCTTTCCACTCCCGCTGGATACCTCTCCGATGGAGGCCAAGCTCGCCGACGCGATCCCCGAGGATGAGGGCCGCTGGCAATACGAGCCCAAATGGGATGGATTTCGTTGTCTGGCTTTCAAGAGTGAGGATGCGGTTGAGCTGCGCGCGAAATCCGGCAAGCCGCTCGGCCGCTATTTTCCAGAGATCACGACGGTGTTGCGCGACCTCAAGCGCGGGCATTTCGTCGTCGACGGCGAGATCGTCATCGAGATTGACGGTGAGCTTTCCTTCGAGGCACTGCAGATGCGTCTTCACCCAGCACAAAGCAGAATCCGCAAATTGAGCTCGCAGACGCCTGCCACCCTGATGCTCTTCGACATGCTTGCCAGGCCGGGCGGCGAGGTCATCACGGGCCAACCCCTTGTCGAAAGGCGAAGAGCCATCGAGGATTTCGTAACCTCCTCGAACAATCCAGATCTTCGTCTGTCGAAGTGCACTTATGATGCAGCGACGGCGGCACGATGGCTAAAGGGAGCCGGCCATGCATCGACCGACGGCATCGTCGCCAAAATGCTCGATGATCATTATCTATGCGGCGAACGTGCGATGGTGAAGGTGAAGCCGAGGCGCACCGCCGATTGCGTTGTCGGCGGCTTTCGTTACCTCGCGGAGAGCCGTGAGGTTGGCTCGCTGCTCCTCGGCCTCTACAATGACGACGGCAAGCTCGATCATGTCGGATTCACGTCGACCATCGCCAGGAGCGACAGAGGAGCGCTCACGCGCCAGCTCGAAGGACTGCGGTCAGCGCCCGGCTTCACCGGCAAGGCGCCTGGCGGCCCGAGCCGCTGGAGCACGGAGCGCAGCGGACAATGGGAACCTCTGAAACCTGAACTTGTGGTGGAGGTTCGCTTCGACCACGTCACCGGCAACCGGTTTCGCCACGGGACCAAACTGCTCCGCTGGCGGCCCGACAAGGCGCCACGGCAATGCACGTTCGAGCAGATCGAATAGACCCTCGCCTGCGAGATCGCCTTCAGAAACATGTCACGATTTCTGGTGACGAAGGAACCAACTCGTAAGTCACCGGTTCGGATACCATCCACCGGAGCTATCGTGACATGCCAAACGCAGCAGAAATTCTCGTCGATACACTCGTCGCCTGGAACGTAGAGGTTGTGTTCGGCTTGCCGGGAGACGGCATAAACGGTGTCATGGAGGCGCTGCGCACCCGGCGCGACAAAATAGCCTTCGTTCAGGTCCGGCACGAGGAATCGGCTGCATTCATGGCATGCGCCTATGCCAAGTGGACAGGCAAGCTGGGCGTCTGCCTGGCGACTTCCGGGCCCGGCGGAACGCATCTTCTGACCGGCCTCTACGATGCCAAGCTCGACCAGGCTCCGGTGCTGGCGATCACGGGCATGCAGTTCCACGATCTGATCGAGACCTTCACGCAACAGGATGTCGATCTGACGCGCGTCTTCAACGATGTTGCCGTCTACAACGCTCATGTTGCCGATGCTGCGCATATGGAGAACGTCGCCAGTCTCGCTTGCCGAACCGCTCTGGCGCGCAAGGGCGTCGCCCATCTGTCGATCGCCAGCGACGTCCAGGAGCAGCAGGACGCTGCGTCGAAGCGCTCCAAGCGCAATCGCCCGGCACACGCGCCGCAGGACATGTTCGCCGGCCACAACATGCCGCTGGACGTCGAGCTGGACAAAGCCGCCGCCATTCTCAACGGCGCTTCGCGGGTGGCGATCCTGGCCGGACGCGGCGCCATCGGCGCGGCCGCCGAGCTCGAAGACACGGCGCGCCTGCTGCAGGCGCCCGTCGCAAAAGCCTTGCTGGGCAAGGCGGTGCTGCCGGACGACCATCCTTACACGACCGGCGGGATCGGCATCCTGGGAACGCTGGCGTCGCAAGAGGCGATGGAGACCTGCGACGCGGTGCTGATCGTCGGCTCCACTTTCCCCTACATTGAATACTATCCGAAGCCCGGGCAGGCCCGTGGTGTCCAGATCGACTGCGATGCGCAGCGGATCGGGCTGCGCTTTCCGGTCGAGGCTGGTCTTGTCGGCGATGCGGCCGAGACATTGCGTGCGCTCAACCAGCGCCTGACACAGAAGCCCTCCGATGAATTCCTGCAACGCTGCCAGGCGACCATGACGAGATGGCGCGAGATGATGAGGCAGTCGGAAGACGCGGAGGCGCAGCCGTTGAAACCGCAAGCCGTTGCCCGCGCGTTCGGACAAAGACTGGCCGACGACACGGTGCTGGCCACCGATTCCGGTCAGAACACGGAGCTTGCCGCCCGCCATGTCGACCTTCGCGACGGTCAAGCGTTTGGTGTCTCCGGATCCCTTGCATCCATGGCTTGCGGCCTCGCCTATGCCATCGCTGCCGGCATAGCTTTTCCCGGCCGGCCGGTCGCCGCTATCGTCGGCGACGGCGGCTTTGCCATGCAACTCGGCGAATTCTCGACGGCGGTGCGCTACAAGATCCCGCTGAAGCTTCTGGTCATCAAGAACAACATGCTCAATCAGATCGCCTGGGAGCAGATGATGTTCTTGGGAAACCCGCAATTCGGTTGCGAATTGCAGCCGATCGACTTTGCCAAGGCGGCGGAAGCAATGGGCGCGAGGGGTTTTCGCATCGAACGCGCGGATCAGATCGAGACGGTTCTCGACGAGGCTTTCGCGGCCGAGGGTCCGGTCGTGATCGAAGCGGTGGTGGATGCCTATGAGCCGCTGATGCCGCCCAAAATGCCGCCCGACTACGCCAAGAATTTCCGCCAGGCGTTGCCACAGACCCCGGGCCGCGAACGCATCGAGGAAAATATCGCCCGGGAGCCGGCGAAGTCGATGATGGATGCCTAAGGCAGAGAGGGCACGGAAGGAGACATGACCGAAGTCGTCGAGAAGGTGCAAACGGCCGAAGCGGCCCGATTTGGCTCGTACGGGAAGTCGGCAAACACGCGACGAGCATCGCTGCTCAGTTGTCGAACGAGTGAGTTGGATATTGGCTACGAGGTCTCAGGACCAACGGACGGAAGACCACTTGTGCTCGTGCATGGCTGGCCCGATGACATCAGCTGCTGGGACAAAGTGATCGCGACTCTGGACAATCGGAATTTTCGTATCTACGCGCCCTATCTTCGCGGCTCTGGTCCGACGCGATTTTTGCAGAGTTCCGTCATGCGGAGCGGCGCCATCGCAGCCCTTACGCTTGATCTGTCGCAATTCCTGGAAGTGCTGAACCTGAACGACGTTCTGCTCGCCGGCTATGACTGGGGGGCGCGTGCGGGCTATGGCGTCGCGGCCCTGTTCCCCAAGCGGGTGACGAGCCTTGTTGCCGCTTCGGCAGGCTATGCCACCGCCATGTCGCCGACCGAAATGCCTTATGACCTGGCAAAATCATATTGGTACGAGTGGTTTGTTTCCACCACGCAAGGAGAAAAGGCATACCGCCAAGATCGCAGACGGCTCTGCAAATATCTCTGGGAAAGCTGGTCGCCGCGATGGCCGGAACAGGACGCCGAGTTCGATGCCATGGCAACGTCGCTCGACAACCCCGACTGGGCCGAGATCAGCCTCCACGCCTATCGTCAGCGCTGGCATGACGCCAAGGGCGCCCCCGAACACGAGGATGTGGAACGGCGCCTAGCCAAATCTCCCAGCGTTGCCGTTCCGACACTCATGCTGCAGGGCGCCGATGACGGCGACAATCTGCCGATCACATCTGAAGGCAAGGAAAAATACTTTACCGCAGGCTATGAACGCCGCCTTCTCCCTGATGTGGGACACTTCGTTCCGCGAGAAGCTCCACAGGCTTTCGCGCGGGCGATCCTCGATCTTTCCAGATGAGCCGGCAGTCCAGCTCCGGTGCCTTTCCTTGTGACGGGTGCGAACCATGAGCTTCGACGCGCTCTTCTCGACCTCCATTTGCTATGGCAACGGCGCGCCCCAGGCTGGCTGGACACTGGCCCTCCCCATCACATTACCGCTCCTGGCGGTCATGTTCCTATATATCGCGGGTGCCAGCCGGCTGTGGCGTCGAAGCAGCAAGCGCGGACGCCCGTTGCGATCGAGGCAGGCCTTGCTGTTTTCTGCTGGCTGGGCCGCGTTGGCGTTGGCACTTGTAAGTCCGATCCATGCGTTGGGCGAACATGTGTTTGCGGCTCATATGATCGAGCATGAATTGCTGATGGCGCTCGCAGCGCCTCTGCTGGTCGCTTCCCGCCCGATGGCGGCGATGATGTGGGCACTGCCGGCGCAACTGCGCCGGGCGTTCGGCGCGGCCGGCCATGCAAACGTGCTTCGGGCAATCTGGGCGCTCATCAGCCGCCCTGTGGTCGCGACCGTCCTGCATGGAGCCGCGATATGGGTTTGGCATGTCCCGGCCCTGTTCGAGGCTGCGCTCCAGCAGGGCTTCCTGCACTATGCCCAGCACGCGAGTTTCCTTGGCACTGGGCTCTTGTTCTGGTGGGTGCTGCTGCCTCGCCCTGGCCGCGAGCAAGACGGTGGCGCTGCGGTCGCGCATCTTTTCTTCACCTCGCTTCACACCGGCCTGCTCGGGGCGTTGCTCGTCGTGTCGCCCAGGCTGTGGTACCCGGAAAATGCCGTGGGCTCGCAATTGTGGGGTCTCAGCCCGCTTGAGGATCAGCAACTTGCGGGCCTGATGATGTGGATCCCCGCCGGTCTGATCTATGGCGGAGCCGCACTCTTCTTGGCCGCTTACTGGATTCGCACAAGCGGGCGGCGACAAACGTCGGCGATGCGCAACATCTGAAGCCGCGCTCAGGCGGACGGTATTGCCAAGCATCCTTTTGCAATCAGTCGCGTTATGGCTTTGGCAACGATGGTGGAGCCTTTATGGCAAGGTGCATGAGTCCGTTGGCCCGCTTTCGCAAGCGGACACGCACGTCGCTGTCGCCTGCCTTCGCCTGTCCAACGCAAATCCCGTCCGGCGGCGGCTCGGCTCGCCGCGTTGAAGCAAAGGTCGCCCATCCAAAACAGGTCTCGAGCTGGATCGGCATTGCGCCAACGCTGGTTCTGGGAGGATGCAGCGACTGGCAATCCGCGCTCCATCCGCATGGTGCAAATGCCCGAAAGATATTTGATCTGATCTGGTCCTTCAGCGCGGTTGCGGCGGGCACATGGTTGCTTGTCATGCTCGCCTTGGGAGCAGCGCTTTTGCGGCGCCGCCTGGCGGACAGGGGGCGCTCAGCGCATGAGATCGATCCCCGCCAGGAACGCCGGTTTGCTTGCGCGGTCGGCGGCGCCACGGCGTTGACCGTTCTGGTGCTCATCATTTTGACGACGGCGAGTTTCTTCGCGGGCAAATCCATTGCTTCGCTGAGCGGAACGGAAACGCTTGTCGTGCGGATCACCGGGCATCAATGGTGGTGGGAGGTACGCTATCCCAAAGACGACCCGTCACAGTCGATCGTCACGGCAAATGAAATCCATGTCCCGGTTGGCGAACCGGTCAAGGTCGAACTCGATTCACTCGATGTCATTCACAGCTTCTGGGTGCCAAGCCTTGCCGGCAAACGGGATCTCATCCCGGGCCGGCCAAGTGAGCTCACGCTCATTGCCGACAAGCCCGGCATCTATCGTGGCCAGTGTGCCGAATTCTGCGGCTATCAGCACGCCCATATGGCCATCACCGTCATCGCGGAAAGCCGCGAAGCGTTCGACGCGTGGCAATCCAGGCAAAACACCGCCGCATCCACGCCTGCCGGCGAGGAAGAACGCCGTGGCCAGCAAGCCTTTCTTTCCACCGGCTGTGCGCTCTGCCACACGATAAGAGGCACGCCTGCGAGCGGAACGGTTGGACCCGATCTTAGCCATCTCGCAAGCCGGCGCGCACTGGCGGCGGATACGCTGGCGATGACCCCTGGGGCGCTTGCCGCCTGGATCGCCGATCCGCAGTCGATGAAGCCCGGAGCCAAGATGCCGCGCATTGCGCTTAGCGCCGACGATCTCAATGCGGTCGTCACCTATCTCGGAAGTCTCGAATGAGTGGCACTGCCGGAAAATCGGCCGAGCATGAACAACAGGCTCTGAAAGGTGTGCGCGACACCGGCCTCGAGGATGTGAGGCTGCGGGCCTTTCTGGCGCATGCCTGGCGAACGCCGAAAGGCTTTTACGGTTGGTTGGTCACGGTCGATCACAAGCTGATCGGCCGGCGCTATATCGTGACAGCCTTCCTGTTCCTCATCCTTGCGGGTCTGTCGGCGCTCGCCATGCGCTTCCAGCTTGCCCAGCCCGAGGCCGGCCACATCGGCCCCGATCTCTACAATCAGCTGTTCACCATGCATGGCACGACGATGATGTTTCTGTTCGCCGTGCCGGTGATGGAAGCATTCGCCATTTACCTGGTGCCGTTGATGATCGGCACCCGCAACGTCGCTTTTCCGCGGCTCAATGCCTTCAGCTACTGGGTCTATCTGTCCGGCGGGCTGATGATCTGGATCGCCTTCGCCTTCGAAACGGGCGCGGATGCCGGTTGGTTTTCCTATGTGCCGCTCGCCGGACCCGAATATGGCATCGGCAAGCGCCCCGACTTCTGGGCACAGATGGTGACCTATACCGAAGTGTCCGCACTCGCGGTCGCGGTGGAGATCATCGCGACGGTGTTCAAACAGCGCGCGCCGGGCATGTCGCTCGACCGCATCCCGCTCTACGTCTGGTCGGTCCTCGTCACGGCTTTCGTCATCCTTTTCGCCATGCCTGCGGTGATGGTGTCGAGCACGATGCTGATCCTCGACCGGCTGGTCGGCACGAAGTTCTTCGACCCCAATGCAGGGGGCGATGCGTTGCTGTGGCAGCATCTGTTCTGGTTCTTCGGCCATCCCGAAGTCTATATCATCTTCATCCCGGCGACCGGCTTCGTCTCAGCGATCCTGCCGACTTTCGTCCGCCGCCCGGTGTTCGGCTATCTCGGGATCGTGCTGTCGCTGGTCGCGATCGGCTTTCTTTCTTTCGGACTGTGGGTGCACCACATGTTCGCCACCGGCCTGCCACAACTTGGCGAGAGCTTCTTCACCGCTTCCTCGATGATGATCGCCATTCCGAGCGGCATTCAGATCTTCTGCTGGATCGCGACGATCTGGGGCGGCCGGCCGATCTTGGCCACGCCCATGCTTTTCGTGCTCGGCTTCATATTCACCTTTGTGATCGGCGGCCTGACCGGGGTCATGGTCGCCTCGGTGCCGCTCGACCTGCAGGTGCACGACACCTACTTCGTGGTTGCGCATTTCCACTATGTGCTGGTCGGCGGCGCCGTCTTTCCCCTGCTCGGTGCCGTCTATTACTGGTTTCCCAAGATCACCGGGCGCATGTTGTCGGAGGGGCTCGGCCGCTGGAATTTCTGGCTGCTCTTCGTCGGGTTCAACCTCACTTTCTTCCCCATGCACATTCTGGGCCTGCAAGGCATGCCCCGCCGGGTCTATACCTACCCGCCGGCGAGCGGCTGGGGCGAGATGAACCTCTTCATCAGCCTCTCGTCGCTGGTGGTGGTCGCTGGCTTTGCGCTTTTCTTCCTCAACATCCTGCTCAGCCTTCGCAACGGCCGCGTCGCCGGAGACAATCCCTGGGGAGCGAGCACGCTCGAATGGGCGACGGCCTCGCCGCCGCCCTCCTACGATTTTTCGCGACTGCCGGTGGTAAATCATCGCGAACCGCTCTGGGCCGAGCCCGATATACTCCCCGTCGTCGAAGGTCTGCGTGTCGATGCACGAGAGGTGCTCGCCGGCACGGTCGCCGACGCGGTGCCGCAAGTAAGGGTGCCATCGGCTGACAATTCAATCTGGCCGCTGCTGTCAGCCATCGCGGTTGGCGGCGCATTTCTCGGATCGATCTACACGCCGTGGGCGGTGGTCTGGGGCGCGATACCGGTTTCGATCGGCTTCATCTGTTGGTTCTGGCCCAAAGGCGAACCGGAGGACGAGGAATGAAGCACCGCCCCGTAGCCGACGTCAGCCATCTGCCCACATATGATTTCGGAGCGGCGAGCCCGATGTGGTGGGGAACGCTTGCCTTCATTGCTCTCGAGGCAACAGGTTTTGCCTTGGCGATCGGCACCTATTTCTATCTGGCCGTGCTGGCCTGGCCGATCGGAGCGCCGGCGCCAGATCTGTTGCCGGGTACGGCGATATTGGTCATTCTGGTTGCGAGCATCGTGCCCAACCACCTCGTCGAACTTTGGGCGCGCCGTCAGGATCTCGCGAAGGTTCGCCTTGGCGTGGTCGTCATGTCGATCGTCGGAATTCTTCCGCTGATCGTTCGCATCTGGGAATTTCCGGCGCTGCGGATCTCATGGGATCAGAACGCTTACGGATCGATCGTCTGGTTCCTGCTCGGACTGCATACGACGCATCTTCTTACCGATGTCGGCGACACGATCGTCCTAGCGGTTCTCATGTTCACGCAACAAGGCAAGGCGGGCCGCCGCTTCAGCGACGTCTCGGACAATGCCTTCTACTGGGACTTCGTGGTCGTCTCATGGGTCGTGCTCTATCTTGTTATCTATTGGGCTCCAAGGATGTGAGATGCAGGCGATCCGTACCGGCGTTTCCTGGGCAGGCCTGGTCAGTGGACCAGTTGCATGGGCAATAACGCTGCAGCTCGATTATTCGATTGCATTCTGGCAATGCCACGCCGGCTTTCGTCCCACTGCCTTGTTCTCATTGATAGGCGCCGCTGCCGCAATGGCGGGCGCGCTGCTGTCGTGGCGCGCCGTTCACGACCGAAGGCACGGTAGAAGCCCACCCTCGAAGGCGCGGACGCGCGCGTTTCTGGCCAGGGCTTCGGTGGGTATCGGGGCGCTGTTTACGCTTATCTTGCTGGCGCAATTGGTGGCAGGGCTGATCTTCAGCGGGTGCGAACTGTGACGATGCCGAAGGGCACTCCGGGCGTAACCTCTCAGGCGGTCGCGGTCTTCTTGGCATCGTTGACGCTTTGCACGCAATTGTGGGCGAACGAAATCCAGAAAGGCGAATATCTCGCCAGGGCCGCCGATTGCGTAGGCTGCCATACATCGAATCCGAGCCGCCCGTTCGCCGGTGGCTATCGCGTGCCGACACCGTTTGGCGATGTGTATTCCACCAACATCACACCGGATCCGGACACAGGCATCGGACGCTATTCCGCGGACGAGTTCGTGCGAGCCGTCCAGAAAGGTATCAGGCGCGACGGAGCCGATCTCTATCCCGCCATGCCCTATGACAGCTTCGCCGCAATGAGCCGCGAAGACGTGCTCGCAGTCCGGGCGTATCTGTTGGCGCAGCCAGCGATCTCGCAGCCGCGGCCACAAAACATCCTACCTTTTCCATTCAACCAGCGCTGGATCCTTGTGTTGTGGAAGCTCGCGAACTTGCACACCGGCAATTTTACGCCGGATCCAAGCCGAACCGCCGGATGGAACAGAGGCGCCTATCTTGTCGAGGTGCTCGGCCACTGCGGTGCCTGCCACACGCCGCGAAATACGACATTCGGCATGGATGAAAATCGCAAGCTTGCCGGCGGCACCGCCGGCATCTGGCAAGCCTTCAACATCACCGGTGACAAGATCGCGGGCGTGGGCGGCTGGAGCGATGAGGAGCTGTTTCGATTTCTCAAAACCGGCGCTGTGCCTGGGAAGGCCTATGCGGGCGGTCCGATGGCGGAGACAGTCATGAACAGCCTGCAACACCTTTCCGATGAAGACATCCACGCCATGGTCGCCTACCTCAGGGATGTGCCCGCTCAACCGGGAGACGAGCGACAGCCGCGTTTCTCGTGGGGCGATGCGCCCGTGACCGCCGGCGGTGATGGAGCCAAGACGCAGGGCAGCGGGAGCACAGACGGCGATACTCTCTATCGGTCGCTCTGTTCGGGATGCCATGGGATGAATGGAAGGGGATCACCTGACGGATCCTATCCCTCATTGATCCACAACACCGCCCTCGGCGCAGCCACGCCTGAGAATGTCGTCATGACGATCCTTGAAGGCATCAAGGCTGGTGACGTCGCGGGGCGCAAATCAATGGCGGCCTTCAGCGGCTGGCTGGACGATGGCCAAGTGGCAGCCCTCGCAAATTACGTCACCGCTCGGTTCGGAAATCCCGACCTCAGCGTCACCGCGGCCGATGTACGACAGATGCGGGCAGGCTCGACAACAAGCCAGACAATCATGGTTCTGGTGGCTCAATCACTCGTGGTGGGCGGCGCCCTGTTGATGCTTGGGCTGCTGCTTCTGCTGGCAAGACGCCTGCACCGTGGGATGACTTCGGCGCGCCTTATGTTCGCGCATAAAGATAGGCGGTAATGTCACGCGCCTCTTGAGGCGACAGATTTGTATTGGGCATGGCCGTCTTCGGGTCTACGTCCCGCGCCCTGCTGATCCATTGCATCATCGCATCCGGGGTGGCTCGCGACGCCCCGATATATCTTCTTTCGACGACGCCTTGCAGGGATGGACCGACGGTACCACGGGCACCGGGCACCCCCGGGATTTCGTGACATCCGCCACAGCCGTTGCGGATCATTGCCGGGACGGCCCGTTCAGGGTCGCCGCCTATGGCCTGCACGATGGTGGTTTCACGCAAATTGTTGTCGCGGACCGATCCGATGGCGCAGACCGCCAAAGCAATGACGACCGCCGCTGATGTGCCTGCCACCCACAAAAGTAGGGATGGCGCTTGCCCGACGGCCTCTCGGCTCATCTGCGTCTGCCGCTATTGCATCCGCAAAAACGCTGCCGGATCTTCGCCAAGTCTCAAGAGGGGGCGTCCGGCAGCGCTCTAAGGCACCGGCTCATTTGTTGCAGTTCTGCATGTTCGATGTCGTGGTGCCGGAGGCGGTGTTGTTGTCGGTGTCGTTGCCCGCGGCATCCTTACAGCGGTCGGTCATGCCGTTCGAATTGGTTGTCGAATTCGTCGCGTTCGGGTCAACGGGCGTGGTCGATGCCCCGGAGCCAGAACCAGAGCCGGTGGTGGCACCATTCGCGGTTCCGGGCGTCGAGCCCGACCCGTTGTTGGAGCCAGAAGCGTTCGACTGGGCCATTGCAGATGTTGCCAGTGCGAGTGCAAGCGCAGTGGCGGAGAGAAGTTTGATGGTCATGGTGGGTCTCCTTGGGTTGTGCGTATTGCCTCCACCAAACCGGCCGCCTCCCGACTTGTTCCGGCTGAAATCGCATTGAGCGAAATTCTCGGAAGGATCGCGTCTCTTCCCACCCTCCTAATGTCGCGAAGCGCGACGATCCTGTCGGATCGGCAGGAAGACAGCCAAGTCACCAAATCACGCCCAAGGGCCGAACACGAACAGAGCGAGCAGAACTATAAAGATCACGGCCACAGCCGCGACCGCCCACATCATTAACCTCCTGGTACCTTGTTGCTCCTTCTCTCGCGAAAGATTTTCTGCCACTGCACGATTCCTTGCTACGAATTCCGCCTAAGATGCGCCTCGGGCTTGTGCCCGACGCGGTGTCAATCAACGTCCAGCAGCCCGTGTCGCCGTCTTTCGACCCGTGCTTTCTTTGCCGTGGCCAGCGGATTGTGGCCTGTCGGGGTGTTCGAGGCCGCATCCTTTGAGTGGGCCGCAACAGCTGGGCCAGCTCCCGTCTGTGTGAGCATGTCACCGGAGGCTTGAGGCGACCGCGTCCTTCCGAGGAATTCAACAACACGTCTAAACAGGTCCATGTCAGTTCTGCCTGGCAACGGTGAATGCCGGAGCCTGTGGCGCGCGGGCATTCGCTTGTTCGTCCACCATGCCGAATGTCGCGACCTGCACCAGCACGGCCTTGGCGGCATTTATGATTTCGTCGTCTGTCCGGTTCCTGTCGCCGGCGGCAAGCGTCACTCTGACGGACTCGCCGCCTTCTCCATGGAATTCGACCCAGTCGGCTCCTGCTTGGTGGAGCACCCGAGTATCAATGAGTTCCATCACTCGCCTCCTTTGATAGGAGAATTTCGATGTCGGTATATTGTTCCACCTGGAGCGCCACAAAGGCGCGGCGACCGCCGGCGCACAGGGCCTGACGCCTACCAACCTTGCCGGCTGTACCAATCATCGACATCGCGCCGCACACGATCCTTCTCGATGCCGTAACGCTCCTGGATCTTGCCTTCGAGCTGATCGCGCTTGCCGGCGATGCGGTCAAGGTCATCGTCGGTGAGTTTACCCCACTGCTCCTTGACCTTGCCTTTCACCTGTTTCCAGTTTCCTTCCACGCGGTTCCAGTCCATGACACCGTTCTCCCTGTTTCCGAAAGGTCCGGAATAGGAAACGCAATCCAGGCAAGTATGTTCCTGGAAACAGGGAGGTCCGTCAGAGCCAATCTCTGCGTCCCAATTGTCGCTTATTGTCCCTGATAGGATTTATATCGTTATCAGGTAGTTACGTCGCAGATCGGCGTGTTTCGGCGGCGTTTGAGTGGGTCTGGATCATTCCCACTCGATTGTTTGAATTACCTATAAGGCATTGAAATTACTGCGAAATATTGTTCGTTTCCACGCAAGCGCACCACGCCTGGTTCAGCGGCTTTGTGACCAAGCTCTTCGGCTGAGCGATGTTCCCGCAGCGACACCGGTTCCGGGCGTTGCGCTACCCAGCATTAGCGCGCATCTGACGTCGGGATGTGCGCCTCGCGCGCGGCGCCGCTTCGACGATATGTCCATTTGTGG